>NZ_JBNYXS010000021.1:0-111971 GCF_051380775.1 Janthinobacterium pasteuri
GGTTTTCCACTGGGCTGGCTGCATGGAAGACTCCCGTTTGTCTGCTATGTACCGTCAGACAGCAGGGCCCCAGGAAAATTCTCGGAATTCCCCTACTTATCGGGGACAGAGCCTTTTTTTTATTCTACTCCGCACCCGGGGATTTCACCGAAGCACTATATTGATTTTTTGCCAGTTGTAAAAAAATTGCAGGCTATGCCGTGCATTGATTGTAAATGAGAATCATTTCTATTAAAATGCCTGCCAGTAGATAGTTTGCAATGCGAGCTCAGACCTGAAAGGCCATGCCATGAAATTCCCCCTGTCTCTCGCCGCCGTCCTGCCCGCCTGCGTGCTGGCGCTGAGCGCCTGCAGCAGCGTCGCACCATTGGCCAACACGCCAGCCGCGTCCGCTTCTGCGCAAGACGTGCGCCAGCTGGGCGAGATCGTCGATCTGCGCAGCGGCCAGCGCCTGAGCGCCGACCAATTGCTGGCCCAGCTGGCCGCTGCGCCACGGATCATCATCGGCGAACAGCATGACCAGCTCAGCCATCACCAGATCGAGCGATGGTTGGTGCAGCAATTGCAGGGCCGGCGTCCGCAAGGCAGCGTGCTGCTGGAAATGCTGAATCCGGACCAGCAAGCCAGGGTGGACAAGCTCAAGCCGTGGCTGCAGACGGACCCCGTCGTGCGTCCCGAACACGTGGCCGAGCTGCTGGCCTGGCAACCAAGCTGGAAATGGGAGCAATATCGCGACCTGGTCATGACAGTGATGCGCGCGCCATACCCCGTCTGGTCGGCCAACCTGGACCGCAGCGAAATCAAGCAACTGTTCGTCGACAAGCCAGCCGTGCAGGGCAAGTATTCGAACCTGGCCAACGATGGCAAGGTGCATGACAAACTGAAAGACATCATCCGCGTCATGCACGACAACCAGATCGACGCGCCGCGCCTGGCCGCCATGCTGTCGGTGCAGCAGCAGCGCGACCGCCGCATGGCCGAGCGCCTGCTGGCCGCGCCCGCGCCAGCCGTGCTGATCGCTGGCGCCTACCATGCGCACAAGGACCTGGGCGTGCCGCTGCATGTGCAGGACTTGACGGGCGGTCCGGCGCCGCTGGTGCTGGTGCTGGCGCAGCGCGGCGCAACGGTGCTGGCGCCGCAGGCGGACTTCGTGTGGTTCACGCCGGTTGCGGCACCTGCCATCGCCGGTGCCGAATAAGTCGTTTCACCTCGGCCGGGCGCTCTGCCCGGCACTCTCCCCCAGCAAGCTCATCCATCGCAGCCAGGTAGTTCGTCCGATTTTTTGCATGCGCATGCGCGCCTGTCGTACACGCGCGAAAAGACCAGCCAGCCTACCTCGGTCGCCAGCGCGTCGTTTGGCGCGTGCGACATCAGTGAGCTGCCCAGCACGTATCTTGCGCCTGTCGGTGCAAAACGCCATGAACAAGAGTTATTTGGAAGCGCTGAACCGTCTGAATTCGATGCCGTCGCAGTCGAACGACAATACGCCGATGAGTACGGCGCGGGGAAGGACGTATGTGGCGGGGCTGGAGTACCGGTTCTAATTTAACGCTGGGGTCAGACCCGGCGGGTCTGACCCCAAATTAGGTCAGCGTTTAATACTCGCGCGGCGTGGTGCCGTAGTAACTATGGATGGAATTGGCCCACGTGGTATCGGCCATGTTCGGCCAGTTATCCGTGTCGAAGCCGGGAGCGTTTTCGATGCGCTCTTTGTCGACATTGAGCGTGAAGCGCTTGTTGACGGTGTCGAGCAGCAGCGCTTCCCAGGGCACGGCGAACAGCTTTTCGCCGATGGTGAAGACACCGCCGTGCGACATGACGGCATAGGCGATCTTGCCGCTGCGCATGTCGATCATGATTTCCTTGATTTCGCCCAGGTGTTCGTCGTTGGCGTTGTGCACATGGTCGCCGATCAGGGTGTCGGCACCCATCAGTTCAGGACCGGGACCTTTGTGGCCGCGGTTGACATACATGCCGTAGGCGTCGCGTTCTTCGTAGCTCATGATGTACCTCCGTTGAAAAATTCCAGTCTGCGGCCGGAGCGCGGCAGGGTCTGTTCGCTCGCCCACACAAAATGAGGAGTTGAACATATTTCAATTATTGCTATTGAGTAATTTTGTTGTGTGTAGACCGCAGGAGCGGGGGCGATCGTCGACATTTGCCGCAAATTTCCGTGCGCGGGGAGCGCCGGCGGCGGGCTTTAGTGTATAATTTCAATTTCCCGCACGTGCCGTTCGGCACCATCTGCAATGACCAAATTTGTCTTCGTCACCGGTGGCGTTGTGTCTTCCCTTGGAAAAGGGATTGCCGCCGCCTCCCTCGCCGCGATCCTCGAATCGCGCGGCCTTAAAGTCACCATGCTCAAGCTCGACCCGTATATCAACGTCGATCCTGGCACGATGAGCCCTATGCAACACGGTGAAGTATTCGTTACCGATGACGGGGCCGAAACCGACCTCGACCTCGGTCACTACGAGCGCTTCATCTCCACCCGCATGAAAAAGGTGAATAACTTCACCACTGGCCAGATCTATGAATCGGTGATCCGCAAGGAACGCCGGGGCGAATATCTGGGCAAGACCGTGCAGGTGATTCCGCATATCACCAATGAAATCCAGGATTACATCCGCCGTGGCGCCGAAGGCTACGACGTGGCCCTGTGCGAAATCGGCGGCACCGTCGGCGATATCGAATCGTTGCCATTCCTGGAAGCGGCGCGTCAGCTGAGCCTGCGCGCCGGCCGCAAGAACACGGCCTTCGTCCACCTGACCCTGGTGCCTTACATCGCCTCGGCCGGTGAACTGAAAACCAAGCCGACCCAGCATTCGGTGCAAAAGCTGCGCGAAATCGGCATCATGCCAAACGCACTGCTGTGCCGTGCCGACCGCGCCATCCCGGAAGACGAGCGCGCGAAAATCTCGCTGTTCTCGAATATCGAAGAGCAGGCCGTCATCTCCGTGTGGGACGTCGACACCATCTACAAAGTGCCGCAAATGCTGCACGACCAGGGCCTCGACAAGATCATCTGCGAAGCGCTGGACCTCGATCCTGCCCCGGCCGACCTGTCGATCTGGAGCAAGCTGATCTACACGATGGAACACCCGAAGGCGGAAATCACCGTCGGCATGGTCGGCAAGTATGTCGAGCTGACCGAGTCGTACAAGTCGCTGATCGAAGCGCTGCGCCACGCCGGCATCCACACGGAAAGCCGCGTCAACATCGAGTACATCGATTCGGAAGAAATCGAAACGACGGGTTGCGACAACCTGGCCAAGTACGATGCCATCCTGGTACCGGGCGGCTTCGGCAAGCGCGGCGTGGAAGGCAAGATCAAGGCCGCCCAGTTCGCCCGTGAGCACAAGATCCCGTACCTGGGCATCTGCCTGGGCATGCAAGTGGCCCTGATCGAATACGCGCGCAACAAGGCAGGCATGCCGAACGCGAATTCGACCGAGTTCGACCTTGATACGGATCAACCTGTCGTTGCACTGATCAATGAGTGGCAAAACCACGATGGTAAAGTCGAGTTGCGCGATGAAAACTCGGACCTGGGCGGTACCATGCGCCTGGGCGCGCAGACCTGCGCCGTCAATCCGGGCACCCTCGCTGCCGAGATCTACGGCAGCGTGGTGACCGAGCGTCACCGTCATCGCTACGAAGCCAACAATCACTACCTGGCCCGTGTCGAAGCGGCTGGCCTGATCGTCTCGGCCCGCACGCCGAGCGAAGATTTGTGCGAAATCATGGAATTGCCACGCACGGGTGAAAATTCCCACCCATGGTATATGGGCGTGCAATACCATCCCGAGTTCAAGTCGACGCCACGCACCGGCCATCCCTTGTTTACCTCGTTCATCAAGGCAGCGCTGGCGCACAAAGAAGCCAACGCCGCTGCGCAATAACGCGGTCGATTGCGACAGTATTACCCGTAAGACAGCTCCCGGCCAGATAGTTCCCGCCGGGAGTTTCTTTGCCCCCTTTGTGCAATTGCGCATCAGAACGCAGTGTGCAGCCCCTGTTACGCTTAACTTTGGAGAATGACATGAGTGCTATTGTTGATATTATCGGTCGCGAGATACTGGACTCGCGCGGCAATCCGACCGTCGAATGCGATGTGTTGCTGGAATCGGGCGTGATGGGCCGTGCGGCCGTGCCGTCGGGTGCCTCGACCGGTTCGCGTGAAGCCGTGGAATTGCGCGATGGCGACGCCAAGCGCTACTTCGGCAAGGGCGTGCTGCAAGCATGCGAAAACATCAATACCGAAATCTCCGAAGCCATCATGGGCCTGGACGCCAATGAACAGGCTTTCCTGGACCGTACCCTGATCGACCTGGACGGTACGGAAAACAAATCGCGCCTGGGCGCCAACGCCATCCTGGCCGTCTCCATGGCTGTCGCCAAGGCTGCCGCCGAAGAAGCGGGCTTGCCGCTGTACCGCTATTTCGGCGGTTCGGGCGCCATGCAGATGCCAGTGCCGATGATGAACGTCATCAACGGCGGTGCGCATGCTGACAACAACCTGGACATCCAGGAATTCATGATCATTCCCGTGGGCGCGCCATCGTTCAAGGAAGCCGTCCGCTACGGCGCGGAAGTGTTCCACACGCTGAAAAAGATCCTGCACAAGAAGGGCCTGAACACCAACGTGGGCGACGAAGGCGGTTTCGCGCCATCGCTGGCCAACCATGAAGAAGCCATCAAGCTGATCATCCAGGCCATCGAAGAAGCCGGCTACGAGCCAGGCACCCAGATCGCCATCGGTCTCGATTGCGCCGCGTCCGAGTTCTACAAGAACGGCAAGTACGAAATGGCAGGCGAAGGCCTGAGCCTGACGGCCACCGAGTTCACCAACCTGCTGGCGACCTGGTGCGACAAGTACCCGATCATCTCGATCGAAGACGCGATGCATGAAGGCGACTGGGACGGCTGGGCGATCCTCACAAAGGAACTGGGCAAGAAAGTGCAACTGGTCGGCGACGATCTGTATGTCACCAACACCAAGATCCTGAAAGAAGGCATCTCGAAAGGCATCGCCAATTCGATCCTGATCAAGATCAACCAGATCGGCACCCTGACAGAAACCTTCGCCGCCATCGAAATGGCCAAGCGCGCCGGTTACACGGCCGTCATTTCGCACCGCTCGGGTGAAACGGAAGACTCGACCATCGCCGATATCGCCGTTGCCACGAACGCCCTGCAGATCAAGACCGGCTCGATGTCGCGTTCGGATCGCATGGCCAAGTACAACCAGCTGCTGCGTATCGAAGAAGATCTGGGCGACATCGCCAGCTACCCTGGCCGCGATGCGTTCTATAATCTGAAGTAAGCTGATGTAAAACCCACTGGCCGGCCGGAGATATCCGGCCGGTTTTTTAACTGAATGCCCCATGCGCCTGATTACGCTCGCCCTGGCAGCCCTGCTGCTGCTGATCCAATTTCCCCTCTGGCTGGGTAAAGGCGGCTGGCTGCGTGTTGCCGACATGGAAGCCCAAGTGGCGGTGGCCAACAAGAAAAACATGGAATTGAAGGCGCGCAACGCCAAGCTCGAATCCGAAGTGCGCGACCTGAAAGATGGCACGGGCGCCGTCGAGGAGCGTGCCCGCTATGAACTGGGCATGGTCAAACAGAATGAGATTTTCGTGCAGATCGTGCGCAAGGGACAAACCCCGCCACTGCTGGAAACGCCGGTGGACGCTGCTGCGCCACACTAAGGGTGTTCTCACTTTCCCACTTGCCAGCCTGGACCGATTGCCAGGCTGACATATCAACTGCTACCTTACTATCTTGTTACCTTGTACTGCTGCACACGACTGGCCGCATGGCGCGGCGTGGTGCCTTGCTGCTTGCTGATCAGAAACGGGCTTTGCCGGTCGAGATCAGGTAGAAATGGATGCCGGTGACCACGACGGCCACGGCGATCAGTGCGGTTTCGAGAAATATCATCAAAGTTCCTTTTAAATTAGTAGTGCCTGAATAGCTTAAAAAACGTCCAGGGCCAGGCGCCAAGCCGAAGACAGTACGAACGTACGGCAAGGCGCAGGCAACGCCGCCATGAACGTTTTTTAGCCGCGCGACGCCAGGAAGCGCAGTTCCGAGGCCAAGTTCGGCATCAGGTTTTCATAACGGGCTGCTTCCGAGTTCAGCAGGGCGATGTCGCGCATGCTTGGGCGCACATAGCGCTGCTCTTCGGTGCTGCTGGCGTTGGTGGTCGTGGCGATGACTTCCTTCTGTGCCAGTTCGCTGTACGGCTTGGAAGCGAGCAGGGCGCCCAGGAAGGCGCGCGTGGCGCGGCCCAGGTTGCTGAAATAGTTGTCGTCGTTGCTGTAGGTGTTGGTAAAAGTGGACATATGCCCTCCATGAATGGTCTGTTGTTGCATTGCACAATAATGGAGTTGACGATATATGTCTAATTTCAAATTCCAATTTCAGTAATTCAAGAAACGCATAATAAGGGCGTCGCCGCGGGCCACGCCCTGAAAATGAATTTGTGACGAAATGTTTATCCGGCGGCGATGCGTCCCAGGCCCGGATCATCACTGAAAAAGCCGTCCAGTCCCGTTTCGATATAACGCCGCATTTCCGCCACGGAACCCGCTTCATTGCGCGCATTTTCGCCATTGCCATCGCGGAAGTCGGCTGCCAGGAAACGGTTTTCCGGACGGAAGGTCCAGGTGTGCAACAGCAAGCCCGCCTGGTGCGCATCGTCGACGATGGATGAGGGCTTGGCCAGGCGCTGGTCGGCGCCCAGCGCGATGACGCCACGCGTGGGCGGTGCCACCACGTCCGCGTAGGCGGCGATGTCGCGCAAGCCGGCCGGTGTCGTCATCTGGCCGAAGGTCAGCTTGCCGCCCGCCTTGGCCACGTCCATCGGGCGCACATCGCCGCCCACCACCAGTTGCATCAGGCGCACGTTGGCGCGCCGTCCCAGTTTCTCGCGCAAATATTTCAGATTCGCCACTTCGAAGGACTGGATCTCGATCGGCGCGCGGCGCGTATATTCGTGCGCCAGCATGGTCGACAGGAAGCGGTCTTCCAGCGCCAGGCCCGCATCGCGGAAATACGTCGAGCTTTTCAGCTCCGGCACGAGGCCGATGATGCGTCCGCTGGCGGCTGATTGCGCTGCAACAAAATCGATGATTTCTTCCCAGGTGGGGATTTGAAATTGTCCATCGTACAAGGTGTTGCCGGTGCGAACTTTCGGCAACCGTTCGATGGCGCGCAGGGTTTTCAATTCCGCCAGGGTGAAGTCGTCGACGAACCAGCCCTCGTGCCATTCGCCATCGACCATCTTCTTGCCGCGCCGGCTGGCAAATTCGGGCCGGCGCGCCACGTCGGTGGTGTCGATCAGGTTGCTTTCGTGACGCGCCACGAGGATGCCGTCGCGCGTGGCGACCAGGTCCGGCTCGACATAGTCGGCGCCGTCGAGGATGGCCTTGGCGTACGACGCCAGTGTATGCTCGGGGCGCAGGGCGCTGGCGCCCCGGTGGGCGAACACCAGCGGGCGGCTGGGGGGTGTGGCCAGCAGGCCGGCGGCAAAGCCGGGTGCGCTGGCCAGGGCCAGGCCGCCCACGGCCGCCTGGACGAAGTTGCGGCGCGAAAAGTGCCGTTGCGGGAGGATAGGCTCGCGCATCAGAAATCCGCCGTCAGGGTCAGGAAGCCCTGGCGCGGGGCGATGGGGAAGGTGTTGTAGGTCTTGTCGGCCGCGCCCACCACCACGTTCAGTGAGCCTTCGCGGTTGGCCAGGTTGCTGACGTTCAAGCGCCAGCGCGGGTTTTTCAGCCAGCTGGCCATGGCCGGCAGCTTGCCCGACACGCCCAGGCCCATCAGGAAATAGCTGGGCACGGACAAATCGTTGGTGTACGTCGCGTAGCGCTTGCCCACATAGTCACCCGTCAGTTGCACTTCGATATCGCCAAAGGTGGCGGACGCCACGAACTTGTTCAGCCATTCCGGCGACCCGGGCACATTCTTGCCGGCCGTCAATACCAGCGCGGCGCCATTGTTGTAATTGTCCGCGTACTGCGAGCGGTTGTACGACAGGGCATTGTAGAACGAAAAATTGTTGCCAAAGTGCACGGTGCCGGCGATGTCGATGCCGTCCGTGCGCACGCTGCCCACGTTGGCCAGCACGGGGTTGCCACCGATGATGGAGGAAATCACGGGCGTCGGGCTGATCTGCAGCAAACGGTTGCTGAAATCGACGTGGTAGACATTGACCTGGCCATCGATGGCCGTGATGGCGCCCAGATTCAGGGCATGGCTGCCGCGCACGCCGACTTCATAGGTGAGGGCCGTTTCCGGCTTGGCGTCGCGCTTGAACAGGTCGAACGCGGCCTGGCTCGACAAGCTCCATGGCGAAGCGCCGCCGCCGCCATAGGTGACGAACTGGCGCATGTTTTTCTGGATATTGAAGTACAGCTGGTCTTGCGGCGTGAAGTCCCAGCGCGCGCCCACTTGTGGCAAGAACCATTTTTTCGTGTTGATGGTGCCGACCGGCAAGGCCGTCGAGCCGCCGGAAATGGCGCCCAGGGCCGGCTGCACGGGGAATTGGCCCTCGGCAAACTGCAGGCTGGACTTGAAGCCGGCCTGCAGGGCGATATCGGGACGGATGCGCCATTCATCCTGCAAGTGCAGCTGCACCACCTTGTTGTCGATCTCGCTGCCGTACTGCGTGATCAAAGGATTGCTGGGGCGGTCATACGGCGAAGTAGGGTTGTTGACGTCCAGCGCATACCAGCGGCGGTAGGCGGACGAGCGGTTCTGCTCCAGCCACAGGCCCGCTTCCAGCTGATGCTCGCCGATTTCCTTGCGCAGCGTGGAGATCAGGCCACCGCGCTTGATGTCGTATTCCGTGGTGCGCACGGCGTAGCCCGAGTTGCCGAACACCTGTTTCAGGTTCTGTTTCGGGTAATACACGCTGAACAGGCCAGGCAAGCCGGCCACGCCGATGGGACCGGCCACCACGCCCGCGCCGTCATCCTTGTGGTAATACACCTGGTTCGACCAGGTCATGCCTTCGGACAAGTTGGCATCGAACTTGGCGTAGGCCAGGTAATCGGTGCGCTGCGCATCACTGTAGTAATTGCGGTAATTGTTGCCGTCGGCGGCAGGCGTGGCGCCTGTGGGCGACAAATAGTTCAGGGCCGCCTTGAAGTCCGGATACAGGAAGGGACGCGTGTACGGCGCGCTCGTCTCGCCCGCCAGGTGCACGGTGCTGTCTTCGTTCGGCTCGATCTTGTCCGAGTAATTGAAGAACAGGGTCAGCTTGCCCGCCTCGCTGCGGTTGACGTATTTGGCGTTGAACTGGTCGCCGCCCTGGCGCGCATCGAAATCCCAGGCGCGCGCTTCATGGTGCAAGATGGAAAAATAGGCGCTGCTGCCGTCGCCAAAGGTGCCCGTGTCGTAGCGGGCAAACGTGCGCGAAGTGCGGTGGCTGCCCACCGTTTGCTGCACGCTGGCGCCCTGCGTGGCCAGCGGGTCGCTGGAATAGGTTTCGATGGTGCCGCCCAGGTTGCTCGTCGAGGCCGTGGCCAGGTCGCCTGCACCCGACGACAGCACGACGCTGCGCACGTTTTCGCTGATCACGGCGCGCTGCGGCGACAGGCCGTTGTAGTTGCCGTACTGCTGGTCGCCCAGCGGCACGCCATCCATGGTGTAGCCCAGTTGCTGGCCGGAGAAACCATGCACGAACAGCGACAGGTTTTGCTCGTTGTTGCCCCACGGATCGGCCGTCTGGAAGCTGACGCCGGGCAAGGTTTGCAGGGCTTTCAGGGGATTCGTGCCGGGCAGGATTTTCTGGATTTCATTCTTGCTCAAGGCCACGGAGGAGCGCGTCTTGCGCGAGGAAATCTCCACGGTGGTCATGGGGGCATTGTCATCGGCGGCAGGAGCCGCTGCGGCGGCCATGTCGGTGGCGGCGGACGCCACGGCGGCGGCCACGGCCGTTTGGGCCAGCGCCGGCAGGGAGAGGCCCGCGGCGCACGCGCCCAGCAAAACATGGAAGGAATGGCGGCGCAGGGCCAGCGTCAAGTGGGAGTTCATCATCAGCCTGTGGAAAGTGGAAAGTAAGACAAGTTGCGCAGCGTAACGGCGGCGCGTGACGGGTTGATGACGAACTGATGACGGGATGATGACAGTGGAAACAATTGCGCCGCCTGAAAGGCGGCGCGGAAGGATGATGGCGAAACTGTTAAGCTTGCTTGAGCTTAGTTAATGCTCGCTGCGGGGGGAATCAAGACTTCGGCCGGCGCATCCGTGATGAACAGCTGCGCGCAATCGACCTTGTCAAATGCGTAGTGCTGGCCGCAGAAATCGCAGTTCACACCCACCTCGCCCACTTCGTCGAGCGTGCTGTTGACTTCTTCTTCGCCCAGCATCTTGAGCATATTGCCCACTTTTTCGCGCGTGCAGCTGCAATGGAAGCTCGGATGCAGCGGGTCGAAGACGCGGATCGTCTCTTCCCAAAACAAGCGTTGCATCAGTGTCTCGATGTCGGTGGCGAGGATTTCTTCCTCTTTCAGGGTCGACGCCAGCATCACGGCGCGGTGCCACGTATCGAGCGCATCTTCTTCCGACACGGGCGTCGCTTCAGCCTTGCCGCCATGGTGGGGCAGCTTTTGCAGCAGCAGGCCGCGCGAAACGCTGTCGTCCGTGGCCAGCCACAAACGCGTGTCGAGCTGCTCCGAACGCAACATATAGTTTTCGATCACGGTGGCCATGTCGTCGCCGTCCAGCGGCACGATGCCCTGGTACGGTTGCTGGCCCGGCACCTTGTCGGCCGGGTCCAGGGTGATGATGAAGCGGCCCTTGCCCGTGGCGTTAAGCAATTGCGGCACGGTAGCGACCTCGGCAATGGTGGCGTCCGGGTCCAGCTTGGCCGTGGCGCGCAGCCGCAGGTCGGAATCGCACTCGACCACCATCAGGCGCACGGGACCGTCACCATGGATTTGCATGATGATGGAGCCGTTGAATTTCAGGTTGGCCGACAGCAGGGCGGCGGCAGCGACCATTTCGCCCAGCACTTTTTTCACGGCCGTCGGGTAGGCGTGGCGCGACACCACTTCCTGCCAGGTGTGGGAGACGTCGATAAACTGGCCGCGCACGGCGGCGTTGTCGAAAATAAATTTTTGCAGGGTATCCTGGCCGCTAACGGCTGCGCTGACTGCGCCTGTGGTTTCAGTCGTCATTCTCTTATCCAATCTTCTTGAGTTGCGTATTAAATAGCTGGCCGCGTTGCACATAGTTCACGGCGTTGCCTTGTAGTCTGGTGATATCGTCTGCCGTCAGGGGCCGCACGGCTTTCGCCGGTGAGCCGATGATCAACATATTGTCGGGAAATTCCTTGCCTTCCGTGACCAGGGCGCCTGCGCCGACCAGGCAGCCCTTGCCGATCTTCGCGCCATTCAGGATCACGGCCTGGATGCCGATCAGGGCGCCATCGCCAATCGTGCATCCATGCAACATCGCCTGGTGGCCGATGGTCACGTTCTGGCCGATGTCGAGCGGGTAGCCCGGGTCCGTGTGCAGCACGGCGCCTTCCTGCACATTGCTGTTGGCGCCGACGGTGATGCGTTCATTGTCGCCGCGGATGGTGGCGCCGAACCATACGGACGTATTCGCTTCCAGCGTCACCTTGCCGATCACGTTGGCCGTGTCGGCAACAAAAGCGGAAGCGTCAATCTGTGGCGCATCGGCGCCCAATTGGTAGAGTGTCATCGTTAGCCTATGGCGGTGGTGGAGGCGCCGGGCTGGACCGGACGCGGAAGTTTTGCTTGGCTTAGCTACTATGTACGCTATTTTACGCTGTTGCAGGGCAAGTCCTGGCGCTGACCACCAATCCGGTATAATTATCGAACGGTCGTACTTTTATAGTCGCACTATCTACAGACACAGCATGTGGCGCCATCCGCGCCACTTTCAAGGCAGGCAATCAGATGAAACCCATGAAACTTTCCCGTTCCGAATTCATCAACATCCGCGGTGCCCGCACGCATGTGCGCCATTGGGGCCGCGAAGGCGCACCCATCCTGTTCATGGTGCACGGCTGGATGGATGTGGCGGCCTCGTTCCAGTTCGTCGTCGACGAGTTGCAGGGCGACTGGCACGTGATCGCGCCCGACTGGCGCGGCTTTGGTCTGAGCGATTACACGCAGTCCGATACCTACTGGTTCCCCGACTACCTGGCCGACCTGGATGCCATGCTGCTGCACTATTCGCCGGACGCGCCCGTCAACCTGCTCGGTCACAGCATGGGCGCCAATGTGGCAGGCCTGTATGCGGGTGTGCGGCCCGAGCGTATCAGCCGTTTCATCAACCTGGAAGGCTTTGGCATGATGGCGACGCAGCCGGAGCAAGCCCCTGGCCGCTACGCCAAGTGGCTGGACGAGTTGCGCGAGCCGCCCGTCATGCGCAGCTATCCCTCGCAGCGCGCGGTGGCCGAGCGCCTGCAAAAGACCAATCCGCGCCTGCCGGACGACCGCGCCGCCTTCCTGGCTGAGCACTGGTCGGCACAGAACGAGGCGGGCGAGTGGGACATCATGGGCGACCCGCGGCACAAGCGCGTCAATCCCATCCTGTATCAGGTAGAAGAAGTGATGGCGTGCTGGCGCCGCATCACGGCGCCCGTGCTGTGGGTGGAGGCGATGGAGACGAATATGTGGCAATGGATGGGGCCGAAGGAAGAGGCACGCATTGAAATCGACCGGCGTTTGGCCTGCATCAAGGATGTGCGCTGCGAGATGATGCTGGACGCGGGCCACATGCTGCACCATGACCAGCCGGCGGAGCTGGCGCGCCTGGTGGAAACCTTCCTGGCGCAGTAATGCGCTGGCGCAACTGTGTCGCTAACGCGACTTCCATATCGGGCAAGCAGCGTACAATGAAGACTTCTTTCATGCTGAGCCCGTGCAGGGTATTGTTTTCGTATGCTTAAAGTTGACCTGCATTGTCATTCGAATATTTCCGACGGCGTGCTCGCGCCCGCTGCCGTGGCCGCCTACGCACGCAAGGCTGGCGTCGATGTGTGGGCGCTGACGGACCACGATGAAGTGTCCGGCGTCGCCACCGCGCGCACGGCCGCGCTGGACCTGGGCATGCGTTTCGTGGCCGGCGTGGAAATATCCATCACCTGGGCCGGCCAGACCGTGCACATCGTGGGCTTGCAAGTCGATGAAAACAATCCGGGTCTCGTACAGGGCTTGCAGCAGACCCGCTCCGGGCGCGACGCGCGCGGCCGCGAAATCGCCCGCCAGCTGGACCTGGCCGGCATCCCCGACGCTTATGAAGGGGCCTTGAAATTTGTCGGCAACCCGGATCTGATGTCGCGCACGCACTTTGCCCGCTACATCGTGGAAACGGGGAAGTGCGCGAATATTCCCGACGTGTTCAAGAAATACCTGTCGGAAGGCAAGCCGGGCTATGTCGAGCACCGCTGGGCCACCCTGGCCGAAGCGGTGGGCTGGATACGCGGCGCTGGCGGCGTGGCCGTCATCGCCCATCCGGGCCGCTATCGCTTCAGCGACATGGCGCAAGGCGTGCTGTTCGATGAATTCAAGCAGCTCGGCGGCGTGGCTATCGAAGTCGTCACGGGCAGCCACAGTCCGGACCAGTATCCGCAATACGCGCAGCTGGCTAACGCCTATGGCTTCCTCGCTTCGCGCGGCACGGATTTCCATGCGCCAGGCGAGTCGCGCGTGGATTTTGCCAAGCTGCCGCCTTTGCCAGCCAACGTAACCCCGATCTGGCACGACTGGTTTTAATGCCGTCGAAAATCTACTGTGCGTCGCGACTTGCGGCCTGCGATGCTCACTGTGCTAAAGCACAGCTCCGCTTCTCGGCCACAATTCACATCCGCTCGCGACGATTTTCTTAGGCATTAAGTGCAGGATGTGCGCGGGCTTGAAATTCGCCACTGCATGCTTATCTTTTAGCTATTACTCTCTTTCTGGAGCCATCGCCCATGAAACGTATCGTCCTCTTTATCGCCACCAACCTGGCCGTGATGCTGGTGCTGTCGCTCGTGCTCAGCTTGCTGGGCGTGGGCAATCCGGCGCGGGGCAGTACCCTGAACCTGGGCAGCCTGCTGGTGTTTTCGCTGGTGGTGGGCTTCACCGGCTCGATCTTTTCGCTGTTGATCAGCAAACCCATGGCCAAGTGGAGCACGGGCGCGCGCGTGATCGACAACCCGACTTCGTCGACCGAATTGTGGCTGGTCAATACCGTGCGTGCGCTGTCCGAGCGGGCCGGCATCGGCATGCCGGAAGTGGCCGTGTACGACGGCGACGCGAATGCGTTTGCCACGGGCGCGTTCAAAAATTCGGCGCTGGTGGCCGTTTCCACCGGCTTGCTGCAAAGCATGAACCGCGATGAAGTCGAAGCCGTGCTGGGTCATGAAATCGCCCACGTCGCCAATGGCGACATGGTCACCCTGACCCTGATCCAGGGCGTGGTGAATACCTTTGTCGTCTTCATGGCCCGCGTGGTGGGTTTCTTTGTCGACAATGTGCTGCTGAAAAATAACAACCGCGAAGGCGGCGGACGCGGCATCGGCTATTTCGTCACCGTCATGGTGTGCGAAGTCATCTTCGGCTTGCTCGCATCCATCATCGTGGCCTGGTTCTCGCGCCAGCGCGAATTTCGCGCCGATGCCGGTTCGGCCAAGCTCCTGGGCAGCCCCACCCCGATGATGCATGCGCTGGCCCGCCTGGGCGGCGTACCTCCGGGCGAGCTGCCGCAATCGATGCAGGCGCTGGGCATCAGCGGCGGCAATGGCGGCTGGGGCGCGCTGTTTGCCACCCATCCGCCTCTCGAACAACGCATCGCCGCGCTGCGCGGCGTACAATAATGCTAACTTAACAAGCTGGTTCGCCAGAACGCTTACACATGAGTCAATTTTTTCATATTCACCCTGAAAATCCGCAATTGCGCCTGATCAAGCAGGCGGCGCAAATCATCCAGTCCGGCGGCGTCGTGGCCTTGCCCACGGATTCCTGCTACGCGCTGGTGTGCCAGCTCGACGACAAGGGCGCCGTCGAGCGCCTGCGCCGCATCCGTGGCGTGGATGAAAAGCACCATCTGACCTTGCTGTGCCGCGACTTGAGCGAGCTGGGCGTGTATGCCAGGGTCGACAACCGCCAGTTCCGCCTGCTCAAGGCGGCCACGCCGGGCGCCTACACCTTCATCCTGGAAGCGACCAAGGAAGTGCCGCGCCGCCTCAGCCATCCTTCGCGCAAGACCATCGGCCTGCGCGTGCCGCAGCACCGCATCGTGCAAAGCCTGCTGGAAGAGCTGGGTCAGCCGCTGCTGGGCGCCACCCTGACTCTGCCCGGAGACGAAGACAGCCTGACGGATGCCGACACCATCCGCGAACGCCTGGAAAAACTGGTCGACCTGATCATCGATGGCGGCGTCTGCGCGCATGGCCCCAGTACCGTGATCGACCTGACGGGTGCGGAGCCGGAAGTGGTGCGCGTGGGGCGCGGCGACCCGGCCGTGCTGGGCTTGTAGGGGTTGGCGCAGGGCGCTCGATTTACCTAACTTTAATGGCAACGTAAGAAAGGGGCTGAGAGGCCTCTGGTAGAATCGCGGTCATGAGCGATTTCAATACGATAGTCCAGACCGTTGCGGTGTACCTGGTGCCGGTGCTGTTTGCCATTTCCCTGCATGAGGCGGCACACGGCTACGCGGCCCGCTATTTCGGCGACCCCACGGCCTCGAACGAAGGCCGGCTGAGCCTCAATCCCATCCGGCATATCGACCCTTTCGGCACCGTCCTGTTGCCGCTGTTCCTGTATTGGAGTATCGGCGTGCCTTTTGGCTATGCGAAGCCGGTGCCCGTCGACTTTGGCCGCCTGCGCAATCCGAAGAAGCAGATGGCGTGGGTGGCGTTTGCCGGCCCCGCCGCCAACTTCGCCATGGCCTTCGGCTGGATGGTGGCCTATATCCTGCTCAGCACAATGGCGCCGGCGTTTGCCATGGGCAAATACCTGATCGCAGTGAGCCTGGCCGGGGTCTCCGTCAACGTGGTGATGTTTGTCTTTAACCTGATTCCCGTGCCGCCGCTCGATGGTGGACGTATCGTCACCGGCATGCTGCCCGATGCGTTATCCCGGAAGTACGCCAGCATCGACCGTTACACGCCTTTCGTGTTCGCCTTGCTGATCTTTCTGAGCTATAAGGGCTACCTGGGTCTGGCATTGAGCGGGGTGCTCCAGCAGGCGACGTCGATCCTGTATGCGATGACCCTGCCGTTGCGAATGCTGCTCGGCTGATGCCGCCGCTGTACGGCTTTGGCAATGCAAAATTAACTGATGGAAGTACCGATGCAAGTAACTGAACAAGTAGTAGAGATGGAAGCGATTTCCGGCTGGGTGCGCCGCTGGGCGTCCCTGATCCCGGGCGGCGAAGTGCTGGACCTGGCCTGCGGTAGCGGCCGCCATGCGCGCCACCTGGTGAGCCTGGGCCACCCCGTGATCGCGCTCGACCATGATCCGGAAATGCTGGAAAAGGCGGCCGGCACGGGCATCACCACCTCGCTGGTGGACCTGGAGGCGCCGGGCGCCGCGTGGCCCTTCGCCCCCGGCCGCTTTGCCGGCATCGTCGTCACCAATTATCTTCACCGGCCCCTGCTGGAAGCCATGGTGGCCAGTCTGGCGCCCGATGGCGTGCTGCTGTATGAAACGTTTGCGGAAGGCAATGAGCAGTTCGGCAAGCCGTCGAATCCGAAATTCCTGCTGAAGGAAGGCGAAATGCTGAGCTGGGCGGTGCAGCACGGCTTGCGCGTGGTAGCGTACGAGGATGGGCGCGTGGAGCAGCCAAAAGCTGCTCTGGTGCAACGAATTTGTGCCGTCCGGCCGGATTTTCCACGGTTGGCAGCCCTGCTGCCGACGTTTTGAGCGGCCATACTATGTCAGAATGCACCACAGGCGCGGGCTATCCGCTACAATCGTTGTTTTATTTATCGGCGCTATAAACTTACTATGATCAAGGGCAGCATTGTAGCAATCGTCACCCCGATGCACGCTGACGGCAGTCTGGACTTTCCAGGTCTGCGCAAGCTGATCGACTGGCATATCGCCGAGGGTACGGACAGCATCGTCATCGTTGGCACGACGGGCGAATCGGCAACAGTCAGCGTGGAAGAACACTGCGAACTGATCAAGTTGACCGTCGAACATGCCAAGGGACGCATTCCTATCATCGCCGGCGCCGGAGGCAACTCCACGGCCGAGGCCATCAAACTGACGCGCTATGCGAAAGAAGCGGGCGCCGATGCTGTCTTGCAAGTGGTGCCGTACTACAACCGTCCTACCCAGGAAGGCATGTACCAGCACTTCAAGGCTATCGCCGAAGCCGTCGATATCCCCGTCATCCTGTACAACGTGCCTGGCCGCACGGTTGCCGACATGAGCAACGAAACCATCGTGCGCCTGTCCGCCATCCCGAATATTGTCGGTGTGAAAGATGCGACCGGCAACATCGGCCGCGGTATCGACCTGCTGCGTTTGGTGCCAGCCGACTTCGCCGTGTACTCGGGCGACGATCCGACGGCCATGGCGCTGATGTTCTGCGGCGGCCACGGCAACATCTCCGTGACAGCCAACGTGGCGCCGCGCGCCATGCACGAACTGTGCGTCGCAGCCATGGCGGGCGAGCGCGCCACGGCGATCGCCATCAATAACAAAGTTTTTCCCCTGCACCAGAAATTGTTTGTCGAGCCCAACCCGGTGCCCGTCAAATGGGCGCTGGCCGAAATGGGCCTGATGCCGGCCGGCATACGCTTGCCACTGGTGCCGCTGGCTGAAAATTGCCATGCCACCGTGCGCGAGGCCTTGCGCGACGCCGGCATCCTGTCTTAAGGCCGAACTTCAAGCCCGGACTTGACCCGTCCGGACCTTTCCTGATTCCAGCTGCTACTTAGCTTCTTATCCAGTTACGACATGACTAATTGCAAGAAAACCAAACCGGCGCCTGCCACCATCGCCGTCCGCGGCATCGTCATCGGCGCCATCGCAGCCAGCCTCGCGGGCTGTGGCATGATCAGTTCGGTAGTCGGCGGCGACAAGGTCGACTACAAGTCGGTCAAGAAAGCCGGCACCCTGGACGTACCGCCTGACCTGACGCAATTGCAGCAGGACAACCGCTACTCCCTGCCGGATGCGAAGAATGGCGTGGCCACGGCTTCCGGTTACAACGCGCAGCGCAACGCCACGGCAGGTACGCCTGTCGTCGTGGGCGCCGACGGCGTGGTGGGCGTCGTGCCTGTCTCGGCCGGTGGCGTGAAGGTCGAGCGCGCGGGCAACCAGCGCTGGCTGGTCGTCAAGCAGTCGCCTGAAGTGCTGTGGCCGCAACTCAAGCAGTTCTGGGAAGATTCGGGCTTCACCATCGCCATCGACCAGCCCACGGCTGGCATCATGGAAACCGAATGGAACGAAAACCGCGCCAAGATCCCGCAAGATATCATTCGCAGCACGATCGGCAAGGCTTTCGACGGCCTGTATTCGAGCGGCGAAAAAGACAAATACCGTACCCGCGTGGAACGCCTGGCCGATGGCTCGACCGAGATCTATATCAGCCACCGTGGCGTGGAAGAGGTGGTCACGGGCCGCGACAAGGAAACCACCACCTGGACCGCGCGGCCCAACGATCCGGGCCTGGAAGCGCAATTCCTGGCCAAGCTGATGACGCGCCTGGGCGCGGCCAGCGACGATGCGCAAGCGAAGACGGCCGTCGACGCCGCCATCGTGCAGCCGCTGCACGCCAAGCTGGTGGGCGACGCCGCCACGCCGGCGCGCGCCATCGAAGTCGATGAAGGTTTCGACCGCGCCTGGCGCCGTGTCGGTCTGGCCTTGGACCGTGTCGGCTTTACCGTGGAAGACCGCGACCGCACGCAAGGCACGTATTTCGTGCGTTACGTCGATCCTGATGTCGTCAAGAAAGATGGTTTCTTCTCGAAACTGTTCAGCTGGGGCTCGTCGTCCGACAAGGACAAGGAAGCGCAGCGCTACCGCGTCCTGGTCAAGGCCGGCAATGGCTCGACCAGCCTGGTCAGCATCCTCAGCAACGAAGGTAAGCCCGATGTCTCGCCAGTGGCAGAGAAGATCCTGGGTCTGCTGAACGAGCAGTTGAAATAAGTGGTGTGGCAGCGGCAGGTTTGAAAACCTGCCGCGCATTCAAAAGGCTGGACCGGGAAACCGGGCCAGCCTTTTTTATTGCCGATGTCCAGAGTTTTATCCTGCGGATAAAACTCTGGACGCAAAAAAGCCGGCCCGAGGGCCGGCTTTCTCTAGTGCAGGGTGCTAAATTACTTAGCAGCCGATGCAGCAGCCGAAGCAGCCGAAGCAGCGTCGGTAGCGGCCGAAGCGGCAGCCGAAGCAGCAGCAGCAGCGTCGGTAGCGGCCGAAGCAGCAGCGTCAGCAGCAGCAGCTGGAGCAGCTTCAACTACTGGTGCAGCTGCTGGGGTTTCAACTACTGGTGCTGGTGCAGGAGCTTCTTCTTTTTTGCTGCAAGCAGCCAGAGCAACAACCATCAGGGAGGCGATCAGCAGGGATTTTTTCATTTGTTTTCCTTAATTATTTCAAAAATTAAATCAATATTGTTGCGATGAATAATTACCGGTAATTATCGCTCGTTAGGTCGTCTTCGAAGGCTTTTCGTACCAGGTGGTGCCTGCCAGACAACGGAAACTTCCTAACCGAATATTATAGCGATTTTTGGTGCGTCGCAATAGGAGCAAGAGGCAAATTCGCAACTATTTTGTGATATCGCAATATTTGCCGAAGCAAATTGCAAGCAAGTGTAAGCGATTTGCGAAAGCACGACAAAACGATATAAAAATAATATGTTTCATTGTGCTAGCGCAGATGTTGTCTTTTTACCTGTTGTAATGCCACTTTGCTACGCCACCATCATTTAGCCCAGTTCGATCCAGCCATCCTGATACCAGGTATATAACGCATCCATCACATCATCGGAAGCCTGGGCCACGGCGGCGCCATCGAGCGCGCGTTCGTTGGCCAGGGTTTCCAGGGCCGTTTTATCGGCCTTGCCAATGGCAAACGATTCACCATTGATGAAGACATTCTTGCCACGATACAGCATCAGCGTCTTGCGCGACAACACGACGCCCTTTTTCTGTGCGGCGTCCGCGAAGCGGCCCACCGTCAGCGGCTTGGACAGCGGCGTGAAAAACACATTGTGTTTCGGTTCCGACAGGTGTTCGCCCAGGAAAATGGTCACGTCTTCTTCCGTGAAGCGTACCTTGTTCATTTCTTCCGTGATGGTGCTGAGCATTTCACGGGGGATTTCCGCCGGTTTGCCCGAGGCTTTCAAGTCGGGATCGCTGTAGATGCCCGGCAAGTCGATCGAGTCGGCCATGAATTGCAGGAAAGCCTCACCCAGTTCCTGGAAGGTTGGCGAGCGGAAGCCGATCGAATACGTCTGGCAATCGCCGATGGCCACGCCGTCGTGCGCGTAGTGGGGCGGCAGGTACAGCATGTCGCCCGGTTCCAGCGTGAATTCTTCGTCAGGCGTGAAGTTGCTGAGGATTTTCAGCGGCAAGCCGTCGATCAGGCTCAGATCCTTCTGCGCGCCGATGCGCCAGTGGCGCTTGCCCTGGCCTTGCAGCAGGAACACGTCGTAGGAATCGAAATGCGGGCCCACGCCGCCGCCATCGGTGGCGAAGCTGACCATCAGGTCGTCCAGGCGCGCGTCCGGCAGGAAGCGGAACTGGCGCAGCAGGGCGTCGGCCTTGGCGCTGTGCAGGTTGGCGCCCTGCACCAGCAGCGTCCATTCTTTCTGTTTCAGCGATGGCAGGCTGGTCAGCGGACCTTGCTGCATGTTCCAGTGGCCATCCGCATGGCTGACCAG
This sequence comes from Janthinobacterium pasteuri, assembly GCF_051380775.1. NCBI lineage: Bacteria > Pseudomonadati > Pseudomonadota > Betaproteobacteria > Burkholderiales > Oxalobacteraceae > Janthinobacterium > Janthinobacterium pasteuri. The sequence continues at coordinate 20,866 of NZ_JBNYXS010000021.1, forward strand.
GCGCGATTCGACGTGGTCCAGGGTGGCCAGCTCGGCCAGGGCCTTGAAATCGAACAGTGCCTTGAAGCCAGGCACGGCTTGACGGATCAACAAGGGTTTTTTATGCCAGTAGTCGCGCAGGAATTGCGCCGGCGTGATATCGCCGAGGAGAGTTAATTTTTTCATGCGCCCATTATAACAACCGGAAATGCAGGAATGCGCCTGCCGTTGGCGGCGTGAAGGTATAATTTGCCAGCTTATACAATGAAAGGAAGCATAATGAAGATTGCCAAAAATACGGTCGTGACTGTCAACTACAAACTGTCAGACGCGCAAGACAATCTGATCGAAGACGGCCGTCAGCCTATGGTCTACCTGCACGGTGATTATGAAAACACCCTGCCGAAGATCGAAGAAGAGCTCGACGGCAAGGAAGTTGGCTATTCCAACACGATCCAGATCGAACCGGATGATGCTTTCGGTGAATACGATCCAGCCCTGGTCAAGGTCGAGCCACGCAATCGCCTGCCTGAGCCGCTGGAAGTGGGCATGCAGTTCGAAGGCATGCCGGAAAGCGATTCGCCGGACGAAGAAGCGATGATCTTCACGGTGACCGATATCGCCGACGACAAAGTCGTGCTGGACGGCAACCATCCACTGGCCGGCATCGCGCTGCGCTTCTCGCTGACCGTCGCTGACGTGCGCGAAGCCACCGACGAAGAAATCGCCCATGGCCACGTGCATGGCGCACATGGCCATGACCATGGCGATGAAGATGATGAAGGCGACGGCGAAGAGGGCGATCACTTCCGCACCCACCCGATCCATTAATCTGGAGACGCCTGACCAAACCTACTGCGCGCAGCGGGGCGCGGCCGGCGATGCTCACCGTACTTCAGTACGGTTGCGCTTCTCGGCCACGCCGCGCAGCTGCTCGCTACGGTTTTGTCAGGCGCCGTGACGCTGGTGGATTGGATAGATAAAGGCTGGCTTTGCGTCGGCCTTTATCTATTGCGGCGCACGTTTATCTGCGCACAGTCGACGCCTTGGCTCTTGCCTGCGCCGTTGGCCTGACGGCCCGTTGACGCACCTCAAAGAATGGCGTCTTGCCTGGCCGTACGGCGATGGCGGACCAGTCGTTGTCGATGCTGACGTGGCCCAGGTTGCCTTTCCAGCTGATTTTCGGCCCGCGTGTCCTGGCTGCGGCTTTTTTACTCTTGCCATCCTTGCCGTCCGCGTCGCCTTCGCGCTGCGTATCGACCAATAAGACCTTGCCGCTGAATTTCTTTGCCAGGATACGGATCTGCTTGCGCGGTCCGGCAAAGCCATCCTGTTTCGAACTAAAGCTGGGTAGCAGCGAATTGTCGTCTTCGTCCAGTACGCCCACATCCCCATCGGAAAACAGCACGATGCCGTCGAGCTGCTTGCGCTGTGCCATGGCGAACAGGCGCTGCAGCCAGGAGCGGTTGGCGACCAGGCGGTCTTCGAATTCGCTGTTGCGTCCCGCTTCTGGCAGGAAATGGTTGTTATTCGCGGGCAGGTTGATGGTGGCGAACAGCACGCCGCCGTATTCCCAGTGGGCATTTTCCGCATAGCTGCGGAACTTCGCCGTCGATGACAGCCTCGACAGGGTCAGCTTGCGCTGGCCCAGGCTCTGGTCGTCGGCGAAATACACGTCGCGCAGGCGGTTCAGGCGCTCGATGGCGTTGACCCTGCCGCGCGAATTGCGGCAGTTGGCCCAGTCGCTGGCCGACAGCGAGACGATCAGTGGCGGCCCGCTGGCGTCCAGCAAATCCTTGCGCTGGCTGTACAGCTTGTCGCTGCAGGACTCGCTGGCGGCCTTGATGCCGGTGGCCACCACGAACGATGCATTGAAGGCGCTCGTTTCCGCGATGGCTTTTTTCAGGGGGCCATTGTCCGGCCCCGCGTTGAAGGAATGGCCCAGCACGGCAAACTCGAAGCCGGCCTGCTCGCCCGGGGCGGCCAGCGCCGCTTGCCATGGCAGGCTGGCGGCCAGCAGGCCGGCGGCCAGCAAGCGTAGGGCGCTGCGCCGGAGGGTCATGCGGCGGCCAGCCGTTTCAACTGATACAGCTGTTCCAGCGCGTCGCGCGGCGTGAGCGCATCGGGATCGAGGTCGGCGATGGCGTCGAGCAAGGCTTGCTGCGCCGCGTTCAGCGCGGCCAGTGGCGCTGCTTCTTCTTCCTCTTGCGCATACGGATCGGCTGCCGGCGCGGCAAACAGGTCGCGCTGCGGCGTGGCGTCCAGTGCCTGTGCTTCCAGGCGCGCCAGATGCTTGCGCGCGGCCTTGATCACCGGCTGCGGCACGCCGGCCAGTTGCGCCACCTGCAAGCCATAGCTTTGCGAGGCGGGACCGGCTTGCACGGCGTGCAGGAAGACGATGCTGTCCTTGTGCTCGACGGCCGACAAATGCACGTTGGCGGCGCTCGGATGGCTGTCCGGCAGTTGCGTCAGCTCAAAGTAATGCGTGGCGAACAAGGTGAAGCTGCGGCTGGTATCGATCAAATGGCGCGCGATGGCCCAGGCCAGGGCCAGGCCGTCGAAGGTCGAGGTGCCGCGGCCCACTTCATCCATCAGCACCAGCGAGTGCTCGGTGGCGCCGTTCAAAATGGCGGCCGATTCCGTCATTTCCACCATGAAAGTCGAGCGTCCGCCCGCCAGGTCGTCGGTGGCGCCGATGCGCGTGAAGATGCGGTCGATGGGGCCGATGGTGGCGGATGCGGCCGGCACGTAACTGCCCACGTAGGCCAGCAGGGTGATCAATGCCACCTGGCGCATGAAGGTCGATTTACCGCCCATGTTCGGGCCGGTAATCAGCAGCAGCCTACGTTCGTTGACGAGGCGGCAATCGTTGGCGATGAAGCGCTCGATCTGCTTTTCCACCACCGGGTGGCGGCCTTCGATGATGTTGATGCACGGCTCGTCGACCAGTTGCGGCGCGGCCCAGTTGTGCTGCTGCGCATGTTCCGTCAGTGCATTCAGGGTGTCGAGCTGGGCCAGGCCCTGCGAAATGGTCTGCAAGGTGCCGATATGCGGCGCCAGTTCGGCCAGCAGCAGGTCGTACAGCAGTTTTTCGCGCACCAGGGCCTTGTCTTGCGCCGACAGGGCCTTATCTTCGAACACCTTGAGTTCGGGCGTGATGTAGCGCTCGGCGTTTTTCAGGGTCTGGCGGCGGCGGTAGTCGTCCGGCACCTTGTCCGTCTGGCCGTGCGTGACTTCAATATAGAAGCCGTGCACCTTGTTGTATTCGACGCGCAGATTGGCGATGCCCGTGCGGGCGCGTTCGCGCGTTTCCAGGTCGAGCAGGAACTGGCCCGCGTTTTCCGACAGCGCGCGCAGTTCGTCGAGTTCGGCGTCAAAACCCGTGGCAAACACGCCGCCGTCGCGCACCATGGCAGCCGGTTCCTGCGCCACGGCGCGCACCAGCAAGTCCAGGCAGGCGGTTGGCGTGGCAAGGGCAGTATGGATGGCGGCCAGCAAGCCGCTTTCGCCACCCTGGCCAGGGCCATAACAACGCACCACGTCGCCGCGCAGGGCCGGCAGTTGCAATAAACCGTCGCGCAGGGCGGCCAGGTCGCGCGGACGCGCCGACAGCAACGCGATGCGCGTGGTGATGCGTTCGATATCGGGCACTTGCGCCAGCGTGGCGGCCAGTGGCCCCGCCGCTTCGCTTTGCGCCAGCGCGGCGATGGCTTCATGGCGCGCGCGCGCCACGTTCTGGTCGCGCCGCGCATGGTGCAGCCAGTGGCGCAGCATGCGCGAACCCATGGCGGTGCGGCAATGATCCAGCAGGGAGAACAGCGTAGGCGACTCCTGGCCGCGGATGGTTTCCGTCAGCTCCAGGTTGCGCCGCGTGGCCGCGTCCAGGCCGATGAATTCGCTTTCCGTTTCTGTCGTCAGGGAGCGCACGTGCTGCAAGCCGCGTCCCTGCGTCGATTGCGCATAGCGCAGCAGCGCGCCGGCCGCGCCGAACGCGGCGCCGAGGCCGTCTGCGCCAAAGCCCGTCAGGGTCGCCACACCCAATTGGTCGAGCAGCGCCTTGTGGCCGCCGACCACGTCAAAATGCCAGTCCGGCACGCGGTTGATGTGCGTGCCCGCATAGTCGTCAAACAGGTTGCCATTGTCGCCGCTCAAGATTTCAGCTGGTACGATACGCTCCAGTTCCTGTTGCAGGCGCGCCGCCACGGTGTTGCTGTCGCCGGAAAACTCCATCAGTTTCAACGCCCCGCTGGCCAGCGAGAGCCAGGCCAGGCCCGTGGTCACCGTCTTGCGCTGCGTGATGCTGCACATGGCCAGTAGCGGGCGCTCGGCCTTTTCAGGCAGCAAGTCCGCATCCGTCAGGGTGCCAGGCGTGACCACGCGCATGACCTTGCGTTCCACCGGCCCCTTGCTGGTGGCCGGATCGCCGATCTGTTCGCAAATGGCCACCGACTCGCCCAGCTTGACCAGCTTGGCCAGATAGCCATCGAGCGAATGAAACGGCACGCCGCACATCTTGATGGGATTGCCACTGGCCACGCCGCGCGCCGTCAGGGTAATGCCCAGCAGGCGCGAGGCTTTTTCCGCGTCCTCGAAAAACAGCTCGTAGAAATCGCCCATGCGGTAGAAGACCAACATCGTCGGATGGTTTTCCTTAATGCCTAAATATTGCTGCATCATCGGAGTCAGCTTTTCAGCCGAATTTTTCTTTGCCGCGGCGGCGTTGATTTCTTTTGGGACGGTGGTCATGTGTTCTTTGTCGTTGGTCCGGCGGCAGGGAAGGCATGCCTGCCGGGCTGTGGGTGGTGCTGTGTGCGTGCCAGGCCGCGCCCTTGGGCGAGGCCTGGGTTCAAGGCCGTCATTTTACCGCTTTCGGCAGGCGGGGCGGCGTATTGCGTGCGGATGGGGAAATGCCGCGTTGACCGGAAGTACGCTGCTTCCTATCTAGAGTGCTGGTGTTGGCGCAAGCGATAGGGCAGTGGGTGAGGGCTTGGAGCAATATCTGCCATGGATGCAGCCGCTCATGATCAACAAAGGGACTGTGGCGCGGGCATTGTGCAGGGACGGTAGAGTACCTTCCATTGCCTGTATCAGAAAGCATGCAGCGGCAATGGAAGGGGGAAGTGCGCTACGGATTTGCGCACCAATGTTCTTACATGCCAGAAGAGCCGCCTACCGAGCTTTCCGGCATAAGCCCACCCGATACTTCTTCAATTTCACTGCCATTTAATTCTTGCATAGCTGTCACCTCACAGTTAGGACTTGCAAAATTGCAAACCGAATCTATCGTAAAACATTTATTGCAACATGCCAAGACTTATGCGGCTTCCTGCGTTTCCTGCATCACATCCTGCACGATATTTCCCTGCTGCAGTACCACCACCCTTTGCGCCATGGCGATGGTTTCCGGGCGGTGCGCAACGATCACGCGCGTGAGCGGGATTTTCCGTATCGCCGCGTTGACGGCTTGCTCGTTGCGCGTGTCCAGATGGCTGGTCGCTTCGTCGAGCACCAGAAGTTTCGGGTTTTTATAAAGGGCTCGCGCCAGCAGGATGCGCTGCTTCTGTCCACCGGACAGGCCGCTGCCGATGTCGCCCACCAGGGTATTGAAAGCCATCGGCATGGCGGCGATTTCCCCATGCACGGCCGCCAGATGCGCGCAGGCTTGCACTTGCTGATAATTGGGGGAGGGGGCAAAGAAGCTGATGTTGTCGGCGATGGAGCCTGCAAACAGCGTATCTTCCTGCATGACCGTGCCCAGCAATTGCCGGTAGTTCGTCAAGCCCAGGCTGCCCAGCTTGATGCCGCCGATGAGGATTTCGCCTTCCGTCGGTTCCAGCAAGCCCAGCAGCAATTTCATGAGAGTCGTCTTGCCACAGCCGGACGGGCCGGTGACGGCGATGCATTGACCGGCAGGAATGCTCAGATTGAGGCCATTGAGCACATTTGGTTCGCTGGCGGCATAACGGAAGGTGAGGTTGCGGATCTCGATCGATGGCGAAATATCGTCCATGTCGACCTCGACGTCGCTACCGTCTTCCTCCGCGTCGGTCAGGACGATGTCGGCCACGCGCTCGCCATGCAGGCGCAGCATGCGCAGCTCGAACAATTTGTCGACCAGGCTGGCCATGCGCTGGCTGAACTGGTCCTTGTAGCTGATGAACGCGAACAGCATGCCCACCGAAAAGCGGTTGTCCAGCACGGCCAGCGCCGCCATCCAGATGACGATCACCCGTTCCGCGCTGAACAGCAAAGTATTGGCCGTCTGGTAGGACACGGATAACTTGGCGATGCGCAGGTCGGCATTGAACTGGTCTGCCAGCGCATTCATCCAGCTGGCGCGGCGCTCTTCATTGCGGCCGAACAGGCGGATACTCTGGATGCCGCGCACGGATTCCAGGAAATGCGTCTGCTGTTTTGCCGCGTGGATGATCTGTTCGGCCGTCGCCTCGCGCATGGCATTGAACAAGGCCCAGCGCAGCAAGACATACAACAGCACGGCGATACAGGCCACGCCCGCCAATAGTGGGCTGTAGAACAGCATCATGCCCAGGGTGGCCAGCACCAGCACGCCATCGATGGCGCCTTCGACGAATTGCGTCGTCAGGCTGCGCTGCATGGTCTGGATGGAATTGAAGCGCGAGACGATGTCGCCTGTGTGACGCTTCTCGAAATACGGCAACGGTAGTTTCAATAAGTGAGCGAAGGCGTTGCCCAGCCATTGCAAATTCAGATTGGTGGCCAGCACCGTGGTGATCCAGGAACGTACGGCGCCGATGGCCGTCTGCACCAGCACCAGCAACAAGAAGCCGCAGCCGAGCACGGTGATCAGGTCGCGGTCGGCGGCCAGCAGCGCCTCGTCGACCAGCCACTGCATGTAGAACGGCGCCACCAGCGCGCACACCTGCAAGGCCAGGCCCAGCACCAGCAATTGCAGCAAGCCGCGTTTCAAGCCCACCACGCGCCCCATCAGCGACAGCAGGGAAAACTGCTGCTTTTCCTCGGCCTTCTTGAACTCGGCGGTCGGCGTCAGCTCCAGCGCCACGCCCGTAAAGTGTTTCGCCACTTCCGCCAGCGGCAGGCGGCGCTCGCCCGCGGCCGGGTCGTGAATCACGGCATGGTTGCCGGAGACGGACTTGAGCACGACAAAATGGTTCAAGTCCCAATGCAGAATGGCGGGCAGCTTCAGCTCGGGCAAATGCTGCATGTCGAGTTTCAAGGGCCGCGTATGCAGGGCCAGGCCCTGTGCCATCGCCATCAGGCCTTTCAGGGTTACACCCTTCAGAGAAACCGAGAAGCGCCGGCGCATGCTGGAAATATCGGTCTGGTGGCCCCAGTAGCTGGCCACCATCGACAGACAGGCCAGGCCGCATTCGGCCGCTTCCGTTTGCAGCAGGACGGGCAGGCGCTGGCTGCGCCAGAAGGACAGGTGGGCAAGATCAGGAAGGTGCATGAGTATTGTGGAAAATCAACATGGGGGCTTACAAGCTGGGCTTACAGGCGCCCGGAAATGCTGAACAGCGGTTCGAGCACCCATTCATACAGGCGCCGCTGTTCCAGCAGCACGCTGGCGTCGACCAGCATGCCCGACTTCAGGGGCAGGGTTTCGCCATACGCCTGCACGCTCTGGCGCTGCAAGGTCAAACGGATACGGTACAGGGGTTCGCCATTCGTGCCGCTGACGGCGCCCGGCACCGCCAGCTCTTCCGGCCGCAGTGAGGTGCTGGCCACTTCGCGCACCAGCGCCGGATACTGGCCGAATTTCTGGTACGGATAGGCCTGGTAGCGCAACAGCACCCTCATGCCCGGCTTGATGAAGCCGACCGAGCGCGACGGCGCATAGATTTCCGCCTCCAGTTGGGCGCCTTGGGGCAGCACGGAGGCAAGCACGCTGTTGGCGGCCACGGTTTGCCCCAGTTCGGTGGTGATGGCCGTGACCATGCCATCCTGCGCGGCGCGCACGAGGATTTCGCGGCGCGCCTCGTTCTCCGTCAGGTCTTGCTCGATGGCGGACACATTGCGCTGTAATCCTTCCGTGTCGCGCTGCGCCTGCACCTGCAAGTCGCGCACGTCGGCTTGCGTGGTGGCCAGGTCGCGCTGGCTAGCCGACTTGATGCGCTGCAATTCTGCCAGACGCTGGTGCTGGTCCAGCAGTTCGGCTTGCTTATCCTGCAGCTGTGCCGACGAGATGTAATGGGTGGCGTGCAGTTCGCTGTAGCGCTGGTAGGATTGTTCCGCCAGAGTAATGCGGCGCTGCTGCAGCGCGATCTGGCCATCCATACGGGATATCTCCGCAGCCAGGTCGCCGGCGCGGCGCTGGCCCGCCGCCATGCGCTGGCGCGATTGCAGGCGCGACTGCTGCAATTCCGCGTCATAGCTGTCGCGCCGGCTTTTCAGCAGGTTCGAGACGACCTGCTGGGGTGCGCCCGCATTGGTGCTGCTGCGTTCGCCCGACAGCACAAACAGCACCTCGCCCGCCCGTACCGCCTGCCCCTCCTTGACGCGCACCCCGGCGATGACGCCCGCCTGGCCCGGCATGACGCGGATCACGCCGCTGGTCGGCAACAGCACGCCTTGCGATTGCGCCTTGCGCGTGGTGCTGAAGAAGATGAAGAAAGCGACGATGGCCAGCGCGATGGCCAGGAACAGCCAGGTCAGGAAGAGATGGCTGACGGGCCGCGCCAGCAGCACCGTGCCGTATTGTTTATTGCCCAGATGCTCGATGGCTTGCTGGCGAAACAGGGGCTGGACGGGCGGGGCGGGGTTGGTGGCGGCAGTCGGATCGCTGGATTGGTCACGCAAGATGATGGACTTTTCAGGTGATGAAGGGGGAAGCTAAGGAAGGGGGCGTATTCGCAGGCTGGCTGTTTGTCCGTGAACTGATCAGTGGAGCCGCATCAACGCATCCTGTTGCGGCTCTGGATTGTCGGCGCGGAACACTGTTGATGTTTTGTGTCTTACCAGTCAGTATTGCCGCCAACGGAGCTTTCAGGCAACAGCCCACCTGCAACTTCGTCGATTTCGTTCGTGCTTAATTCTTGCATGGTCTATTCCTTAATAAGATAACAAAATTTACGTTTTTGAAGCAAAAACATCGTAAAGCAATTGTTAAAAAAAGCATAGATTTATTGTGGCAGGCATAGGTGCAAGAGAGGCCTTCCAAGCGCTGGTGCCGTAGATCGCCATGACTGCCAGATAAAAACAAGAGCCACGCCGGTGAATGCCGGGGCGGCTCTGGATGGGGGCGTAGCTTGCAGCAGCAAGGTGCTGCCTTGCTGGTATTAATTTACCAGCTGGTGTCTCCGCCGACCGAGGGCGGTTTTCTTGCGATGCCAAGGTGAGGCAGAAAGATCTCAGTCTTTCTTTATCCCTACCTTTAAGATGTAGTCTGGCTCGCTGGTTTAGTTCCAGTCGGAGCTGCCACCCACCGAGGCTTCAGGCATATTGCCACCGGATACTACCTCGATTTCTTCAAAGTTCAATTCTTGCATGTTATTCACCTTAATGTTGAAAGTTAATTCCTGAAGCTCAGGAGCATGGTGTACGCCGCTGACAACGTCGCTATGCATTGCAGGATTAGCCTAGGCCGATCGACCCACCTACCGAGGCTTCTGGCATGTTTCCGCCGGATACTACTTCGATTTCTTCAAAGTTTAATTCTTGCATCTCTGTTACTCCACTCTTAAACATGGACTGGGGTTATCCCCAGTCAGACGATCCGCCGACCGAACTTTCCGGATCGAAGGAAAAAACGCGCAATTCAGGCTGTACGCCTTCGCCGCGCATGATGCGTACGGTGATGACGAAAGAAAGCTCCCAGCGACCCGTTGCATAGCCAACGTCGAGACTGTGCTTCCATTCCTGGCGAATGCGGCGTAGTGGCGGCAAGGCAGTGTTCTCTGCATCGCCCAGCAATACTTCGGCTTCGAAGTCCAGTGGGAAATTATAGGTGGCGCCTACGGCTTGCAGGAATGGGGACGGTGGTGCATATACAGTAGGAACATTCGGTCCTATTTGTGTAAGTTGTGGCACGGTAATGATGCAGCAGTCGACGATCTGGAACGACGTGAAACCACTCTCCTTGGAACCACAACAAGTGAGGTCGAGGTACACATGCTGGCCTTGCTGGAAGTGCACGCCGCCCATGTAGGGACCATGACGCGGATCGGCGGTGCCATCGCATGAAGTGAAGCTATAGTCGAGCTGGTTGGTGATCTGGTCTGCGTCAAAATGTACGGATAACTTCATCCAGGGGCTGACAGGCGTCATGTTTTAGGCTCTCTTTTTAAGTTGATAACAAATTGCTGGTAGCGAGCATCTCGCCTGAGGTTCAATAGATCGGGAGCAGTCTCGATCAGATTGAGAGGGTAGCCAAGCCTGGCAGCTTCCAGCAGCGCCGTCATGGCTGCGTCATGGTTGCCGATCAGCTCATGGGTTAGCGCAGCGCGGAACTGAACATCGGGCAAACGAGGGGCATTGGTAACGGCTTTTTCGACACTGTTCAATGCCTCCTTTTTTGCGCCCACGTAGGCTGAATACAAGGCCATACGCGAATTGAATGTGACGTCGTCAGGAATGCGCGCCAGCAGCGGGGTGAGTAGTTCGATGGCGCGCCGGTAGGACCGTTGCGATGCTTCAGCTTGTGCGGGGATCCAACGTTGTGCATCGGCAAGATTGGCCCATAACTGATAGGTATTCGGACTCCCCTTGCTTGAAGATACGGCGTTTTCGAATGCTTGTACGGCACCCACATAATCAGCCTTGGCAAACAATGACGTTCCAAGATTGCTATAAAGCTCCCAGTTCGGCTGGAGTTGCAAGCCTTGCTGCAATACACGCAAGGCTTCATCATTGCGGTTTTGGCGCAAGAGAACGGCGTTCAAGTAGGCATAGGCATTAGCTGATTGCGAATCGAGCGCTATGCTTTTGCGAAAAGCTCGTTCTGCATCAGTATAATTTGCCTGCTTATATAGCATCATTCCTTGTAATATTGGGAATAATCGCTCCTTGGGATATAGGGACACCGCGTTGTCAATTAATGGATTAACTTGATCAAATTTTTGCGCACGTATTAGTAACCGGGCTTTGCCGTATAGACCTAGCAAGTTGTGGGGATCTAGATTCAATGCATATGCATATGCTCTCAGCGCTTCTTCCTGCTTGCCTTGGAATTCGAGTACCCAGGCCTGCGCCACATGAGCCAGCGCCAATTGATTGTCCAATGCAAGCGCTTGTTGTGCCCCAGCATCCGCGCGCTGCAGCCAAGTCTCGTCGCGGCCATTGCCGATGTAACGTAGGCTATACGCCAGCGACAGGCCAGCCGAAGCGGCAGCGCTGGCTGGATTGTGTTTGAGCACCGTGTTGAAGTGCGCAATGGCCTGTTCTTGACTGGTATCTCGATCAAACACCCGCAACGCTTCCATCCCCGCCGCCATGCTGGCCATTTCCGAATACGGCGCAGGTGCTTTCTCGCCCGTGACGAACGATTTGACGGCAGGAATGATATTGGGCAGCTGCCATCCCGCCAGTACCGCCAGTACCGCCAGGCCCGCGCCCCACTGCAGGGTGCGCTTGCGGGGCAGAGGCAGGCGGATGGAGACGCTGGCGGGCGGATCTTCCTTCGCGGGCGTCTCGTCGGCAAGGGGGGCAGCCACGGTGACAGCTTCGCCGCGCTGCGCTCCTATCGCCTCGCGCACGTCGCGCATGGTGCGTGGCCGCTCGGCCGGGTCGTGCGCCGTCATCGCGCGCACCAGGGCGTTGATGGTGGGCGGCACGGAGTCCGGCAGGTCGGGCCACGGCTCCGTCGCCTGCATGTGGGCGGCGGCCAGCGCCAGGCCGTGCAGGTGGGCGAGGTGGCGCTGGCCAGCCAGCATTTCGTACAGCATGGCGCCCAGCGCGTAGACGTCGCCGCGCGTGTCGGGCAGGCGGCCCATCAGGCGCTCGGGCGCCATGTAGGCGATCGTGCCCTGCAAGTCGCACAGGGTGGTCGTTTGCGTCGCTTGCGGGTCGATGTGGCGCGCCAGGCCGAAGTCGAGGATGCGCACCTTGCCGTCCGCCTCAAGCATCAGGTTCGACGGTTTCAAGTCGCCGTGCACGAGGTCCATGGCATGCGCCTCGTCCATGGCGTCGGCGATCTGGTAGGCGATGTCGAGCGCGGCTTGCAGGTCGGCCTTGCCACTGTGCATGAATTGCCCCAGCGTCTGGCCTTCGACCAGTTCCATGACGATGGACTGGCCCGTGCCCTGTCCCTCGATGGCGAAGATGCGCACGAAGGCCGCATGCTTGAGCGAGGCGGCCAGGCGCGCTTCATTGATGAGTTTTTCGGGATGCAGCACGTCGGCTTGCGGTTTCAAGCGCTTGAGCGCCACGCTACGGCACAGCTTGGCATCCCAGGCTTCGAATACATGGCCGAAACCGCCTTCGCCCAGCAAGCGGCGCACTTCGTAGTGCCCGCTGATAGTGTCGTCTTGCGACGGGGTCTGACGCAGGGGGTCGAGCAGTTCCATATACCTTGGCTTCAGAGTGCATCAGCGTGGGCATCCAGCATCGGGAGGCTCAATGCGATGGCTGCATGCTCAAGATGATTGATTTTGAGTAACTTCCTGATTTAAAACTATTGTTTAGAATAAGTCAATTAATATTGGCAAGGAGTGAACAAAAGTTGCAGGCAGATGCCTTTGGCGTGTCTGCTGCAGGCATGCACGGCTACGCCACGCAAGCATCGATAGCCGCACCCAGCTTGTCGACGATTTCATCGACATGGCTGGCGTTGATGATGTAGGGCGGCGCCAGCAGGATGTGGTCGCCGTGCTGGCCGTCGATGGTGCCGCCCATGGGGTAGCACATCAGTCCGTTTTGCATGGCTTGCACCTTGATGCGCGCGTGCAGGCGGCGGGCCGGGTCGAACGGCTGCTTGCTGGCGCGCTCCTGCACCAGTTCCAGCCCCAGGAACAGGCCGCGGCCACGGATGTCGCCCACGTGCGGATGGCTGTCGAAACGCGCATGCAGCTGCTCCTGCATCAAGTCGCCCATGGCGCGCACGTTGGCCAGCAAATCGCGTTCCTCGATTTGCCGCTGCACGGCCAGGGCGGCGGCGCAGGCGGTGGCGTGGCCGATATAGGTGTGGCCGTGCTGGAAGAAGCCCGTGCCGGCGCGGAGGGTGTCGCGGATGTCTTTGGATACCATGACGGCGCCGATGGGCTGGTAGCCGGCGCCCAGGCCCTTGGCGATGCAGATCAGGTCGGCGGTGATGGCTTCCTGCTCGCAGGCGAACAGGCTGCCCGTGCGGCCCATGCCGCACATGACTTCGTCGAGGATCAAGAGGATGCCGTGGCGCTGGCAGATCTCGCGCATGCGCTTGAAGTAGCCTGCGACGGCGGGCAGGGCGCCGGCCGTGGCGCCGACGACGGGTTCGGCGATGAAGGCCATGACCTTGTCCGCGCCCAGTGCGGCAATATTGTCTTCCAGCTCCTGGCCCAGGCGCGCCACGTAGTCACTGTCCGTTTCATAGGCCGGCTGGTCGCGGTAAGCATAGCAGGGAGACACATGGGTGACGCCTATCAGCAGTGGCTCGAACTGCTGGCGGCGCCAGGCGTTGCCGCCCGTGGCCAGCGCGCCCAGGGTGTTGCCGTGGTAGCTCTGGCGGCGCGCGATGACATGGCGGCGCTGCGGCTGGCCCCGCTCGACGAAATACTGGCGCGCCAGCTTGAGTGCGCTTTCCACCGCTTCCGAGCCACCCGAGACGAAATACACGCTGTCGATACCGTTTGGTGCCCTGGCGACGAGGAAATCGGCCAGCTGCTCCATCGGCTCGGTGGTGAAAAACGAGCTGTGCGCGTACGCCAGCGTGGCAATCTGCTGCTGCACGGCGGCGATCACGGCCGCATCCGCATGGCCCAGGCACGAGACTGCCGCGCCGCCGCAGGCGTCCAGGTAGCGCTTGCCCTGCGCATCGATCAGGTAAGGGCCGTCGCCACCGGCGGCGACGGGATAGCTGGTATTCAGGCTGCGGTGGAAGACGTGGCTCATGGCATCGCTTTCTTGTCGGCATGGGGATGGCCGATTATAGGCTGCGTTGTACTTGATTGCAACGTTTGATGTATTTGTATTTAATTTACACCATTCGATGTTTTCGCGTAGGCGCCCAGCGCCCGCAACTGCTTTTCTGCCGCGCCGATGGCTTGCACGGCATCCGGCCCCGCGCGCGCCACCAGCAATTCCACCAGGCTTTCCACGGCCGCGATGCCGGCCACGATGGAAGGGAAGAACGAGGGGCTGTCGACGGCGATGACGATGCTGGCGTCGGCCTGCAGGGCCAGCGGCGACATGGCGCTGTCGCTGATGGCGACCACCTGGCAACCAGCCTGGCGCGCCGCCTGCGCCACCAGCAGCGCTTCGCTGGAATACGGCGCGAAGCTGACGACGACGACGGCTTCGCCCGCCTGCAGGGCGCGCAAGTCCATTTCCAGGGTGCCGCCCTGGCCGCTCAGCAGCTGCACGCTGGGGCGCAGCAGCCGGTACAGGTAGTGCAAGGTGTAGGCGATGGGGTGGGCGGCGCGAAAGCCCGCCACGTGCACGCGGGGCGCCGCCTGCAGCAGATTGGCGGCCCCATCCAGGGCGGCGTGGTTGGCGCTTTCCGTGGCGGCCAGGTTACGCTGCTGCACCGCGAATACTTCGGTGACAAGGTCGCGCTCTTTCCCCTCTTTGCCGGCCAGCGTACCGGCTTTTGCCGCGTAGCCGCTTGGCCCCGCGCGCAGGCGTTCGACGAAGATGGCTTTCAGCTCCGGCCAGCCGGCAAAGCCCAGTTGTTGCGCCAGGCGCACCAGGGCGGCCGATTGCACCTGCGCGCGCGCGGCAATGCTGCGCATCGATGAGACGGCCACCTCGTCCGGATGATCGGCCAGGTAGCGTGCGCCGGCCTGGAATTGCGGGCTCAGTTCCGCATGGCGCGCCTTGATCAGGGCCATCAGTGCCGCGTAGGGGTCGTGGGGTGTCGCTGCCTGCATCGTCGTGCCTCAGATTAATAGCTTGCGGCGATGGTACAGGATTCGTCTGCGCGCCGGTAGCTGCTAGCCTTGCGCCAGGGCGGCCGTGCGCGGACGCAGGCGGGCAAACAGGTGCGGCCCGGCCGGTTTGCGGCGCGGACCCGTCGTCAGCACGCGCAAGGCGGTGGGCAGCGGCACGTCGTGGCAATGCAGGAACAGGGCGGCGGCGCCCGTGCCGGCCATTTCCTGCAAGGCCAGCGCATGTTCGACCAGCGCCGCCGTGCGCATGTCGAGCCGCACCGGGATGTCGGGCTGAAATAACTGTGCATCGACCTGCTGTGCATCGCGCATGCTGTCCCCGCCGGGTTCGCTAGTCAGGCTGCCAGCATAAAAGTGCGCCGGTGGCGCCACTTTGCGCCAGATCACTCCACTGTCGGATAGATTTCACAAGGCAATAAAAAGGGCGGCACGCAGGCCGCCCTCGTGCGCAGTGATGCGCTGCTTATGCTTCGGCGACGCGCTTGGCGATGTGCGCCAGCGCTTCTTCCACCTGGTCGATCAGGATCAGGCACAGATCGCCTTCACCCAGGCGCGCCAGGGCCTTGTCGATGGCGACGAATTCGCCGTTGATTTCATCGATATGGCTGGTGCGCTTGGCGCCGTTCAAGCCCTGGCGCAGCAAGGCAACCACTTCGCCGTCGGCGCGGCCGCGCTGGCACTGGTCCTGGTACAGCAGCACGTCGTCGAAGGCGGCGCCGAGGATTTCCGTCTGCTGGCGGATGTCTTCGTCGCGGCGGTCGCCGGCGCCGCTGATGACGACAAGGCGGCGCTTGGCCGGCATGCTTTCCACCGCCTGCACCAGCGCCAGGATGGCGTCCGGATTGTGGCCGTAGTCGGCGATCAGGGTGGCGCCTTTGTAATCGAACACATTGAAGCGGCCCGGCGCATTGTCGGCTTCATTGGCAAAGGTTTTCAGGCCCAGCGCGATGGTTTTCCAGTCCAGGCCCACGGCCCAGGCGGCGGCCAGAGAAGCCATCACGTTGTCGACCTGGAAGCCGATGGCGCCGTTGCGCGTGATCGGCACTTGCGACAGGGCGATTTCATGGCGTTCCTTGCCCTGGGCGGCGACCAGTTTGCCGTCTTCCACGTACACCACGCGGTTGCCCTGTGCGCGGTGCGTGGCCATCACGGGGTGCGTCTTGTCGGCGGCGAAGAAGGTCACCGTGCCATTGCAATTCTTGGCCATGCGCGCGACGGCAGGGTCTGTGGCGTTCAGGACGGCCACGCCGCTGTCGGCCACGTTCTGCACGATCACGCGTTTCAGTACCGCCAGGTCTTCCACGGTGGTGATGTAGTTCAGTCCCAGGTGGTCGCCCGCGCCGATATTCGTCACCACGGCGACCTGGCAGCGATCGAAGGCCAGGCCTTCGCGCAGCATGCCGCCACGCGCCGTCTCGAACACGGCCGCGTCCACGTCAGGGTGCAGCAGCACGTTGCGCGCGCTGCGCGGACCGCTGCAGTCGCCGCTGTCGATCTGGCGTCCTTCGATGTACACGCCATCGGTGTTGGTCATGCCCGTGCGCAGGCCGGAGGTGGTGAGCAGGTGGGCGATCAGGCGCACGGTGGTGGTCTTGCCGTTGGTGCCCGTGACGGCAACGACTGGGATGCGGCCATCGTCGCCCTCGGCGAACATGGCGGCGATGATGGCTTCACCCACGGGGCGCGGCTTGCCGAACGACGGCGCCAGGTGCATGCGCAGGCCCGGTGCTGCGTTGACTTCGACGATACCGGCGTTCTGCTCTTCCAGCGGTTTCAGAATGCTTTCGGAGACGATGTCCACGCCGCAGATGTCCAGGCCCACCATGTGCGCGGCCGCGACGGCGCGCGCCGCCACTTCCGGGTGCACGTCGACGGTAACGTCGGTGGCCGAGCCGCCCGTCGACAGGTTGGCGTTGTTGCGCAAAATCACGCGCTGGCCCACGGGCGGCACGGATTCAGCCACATAGCCCTGCTTGGCCAGGCTTGCCAGGGCGATGTCGTCGAAGCGGATTTTCGTCAGCGAGGTGGCGTGGCCGCTGCCGCGGCGCGGGTCCAGGTTGACCTGGTCGACCAGTTCGCGCACCGTGTGCTGGCCGTCGCCCACGACTTGCGGCGGGTCGCGGCGGGCCGCTGCCACCATCTTGTTGCCGATGACGAGCAAACGGAAATCGTGGCCCGGCAGATAGCGCTCGACGAGGATGTCGTCGCGGAATTCCTGCGCCGCAATGAAGCCGGCCGTCAGTTGTTCGCGCGTGGTGACATTGACGGTCACGCCCTTGCCCTGATTGCCATCCTTCGGCTTGACGACGACCGGCAAGCCGATCTCGCAGGCGGCGGCCCAGGCGTCGTCCGCGTCGATGGCGACACGGCCTTGCGGCACGGGCACGCCGGCCGAGTCCAGCAGCTTCTTGGTCAGTTCCTTGTCTTGCGCGATGGCTTCGGCGATCGCGCTGGTGCCATCCATTTCGGCGGCCTGGATCTTGCGCTGCTTGCTGCCCCAGCCGAACGTCACGAGGCTGCCTTCGGTCAGGCGGCGGAACGGGATGTTGCGGGCCACGGCGGCGTTGACGATGGCGCCGGTGGAGGGGCCCAGGCGCACGTCTTCATCGAGTTCCTGTAACTGGTGCAGGGCGCCGGCCAGGTCGAACGGTGCATCGTCGAGCGCTGCGCGGCACAGCTGTTGCGCCAGTTCCAGTGCCAGGCGGCCGACGGCTTCTTCCGAGTATTCGACGACGACCTGGAAGATGCCCGTTTCCAGGGTCGGCGTGGTGCGGCTGAAGGTGACGGGGCAGCCGGCTTGCGCCTGCAGTCCCAGCGCCGCCAGTTCGAGCACCTGCGCCATCGGCGCGGCGTTGTAGTTGCCCAGCGGTTGCAGCGGGCTCAGTTGCGGAAAGCGCGCGCGCAGGCGGGCTTCGAAGCCGGGCAGCTGGGCGATGTCGAGTTCCTGCGTGGTGCAGGAAACAATGGCTTCCACGGCGGTGTCGTGGCTCCAGAGGTTAGGGCCCCGCAAGGCCCGTACGCGAGATACTTCCATAATTAAACCGTAATCCTGTTGTGTTCTTGTGGGCCCGGCCGTCCTGGCCGGGCTTGAGTGCTGCTTTGCCTGTACCTTGGTTGCCGATTAGTTGCCGATGCAGCCCGGGGCCGCATCGAACGTGCGTAAACCTGCGCAGATCAGGTCGACGGGCAGGTTCAGGGCCCAGGCGGCGGCCGCGACGGCCAGCACGCTATCGACATTGCCGGCCGTGGCCGGCTTCAGCAAGTCTAGGCTCAGCAAGACCGTTTCGCTGCCGCCTTCGGCCAGCACGATGTGGTTGTCGCGCACGAACACGGCACGCTGGCCGGCGGCCAGTTGCGCCGCGATGGCGGCCAGGCTGCCATCCTGCGCATACAGGGTCACGCTGCCGTCGCACAGTTCGGCCAGCTCCAGCACGTGCGCGTTGGCGGCGTTCAGCACGGCCACGCCCGTTGGCACGACCACGTCGACCTGGCTGCGCACTGCCTTGTAAAGGCCTGCTTCGTCCAGCACGTCGAAATCCTTGACGCTATCGAGGCTGCCCATGTCGGTGACGATGCCGATCTGGCATTTGTCGTAGGCCAGGCCTTCGGCCAGGATCATGCGCGGATTGCTCTCGAACAGGGCTGTCTGCACGGTGCGGTTGAGCAGCAGGCGCTGGCCCGCGTCCCAGTTCACGCAATCGTTGCTGACGACGCGGCGCTGGTCCAGGTACATGCCTTCGCTGCAGACGGCGCCCGTGTGCAGGCCCGACAGGTTGAGCAGTTTGCACAGCATGCGCACGATCAGGCTGGCGCCGCGCGTGCCCGTCACGCCGATCAGCGGAATGCGGCCCGTCTCCTCGGGCGCGAACAGGTGATCGACGATGGCCGCGCCCACAGGGCGGGGCTGACCCACGCCCGGCTTGATGTGCGCCAGCAAGCCAGGGCTGGCATTGACTTCGATGATGGCACCGCGCTGCTCTTCCAGCGGACGCGTGATGTCGGTGGTGACCAGGTCGATGCCGGCGATATCCAGGCCCACGACTCTGGCAGCCAGCAGGGCTGCATGCACGACGGAGGGGTGCACGTCGTCCGTGACGTCGATGGCCACGTTGCCGTTCGGCTGGATCAGCACTTTCTGGCCCGCCTGCGGCACGGACAGGGCGGTCATACCCTGGCGTTGCAGTTCCAGCACGATTTCGCCCGATTCATGCGGCTTGACGGTGCCCAGCGGGAAGTCTTCGCCTTCGCCGCGCCGCGGATCGATATTGATCTGCGTGTTGACCAGTTCCAGTACGCTGGAGACGCCGTCGCCATCGACCCACAAGGATTCACCCTTGGCGGCCGCAATCAGCTTGTTGCCGACCACCAGCAAACGGTGCTCGTCGCCCGTGATGAAGCTTTCCACCAGCACGGCCGAGCTGTCGCCCTTGCGCGCGGCCAGTTCGTAGGCCGCTTTCACGTCGGCTTCTGTCATCAGGTTGAGCGACACGCCGCGGCCATGGTTGCCGTCATACGGTTTCACGACGACGGGCACGCCGATGTCTTGCGCTTCTTCCCAGGCCGCTTCGGCGCTGCGCACCAGGCTGCCTTCTGGCACGCGCACGCCGCACGATTTGAGCAGGAATTTGGTCAGGTCCTTGTCGCTGGCGATGCCTTCGGCGATCGCGCTGGTGCGGTCCGTTTCGGCCGTCCAGATGCGGCGCTGCGCGGCGCCGTGGCCCAGTTGCACCAGGTTGCCGTCATTCAGGCGCAGCGAAGGGATGCGGCGCTCGGTGGCGGCATCGACGATGCTGGCCGTGCTCGGCCCCAGGCAGCGCGAGTCAACCATGTCGCGCAGGGGGGCCAATGCCGCTTCCAGATCGTACGCTTCATCGTTGATGGCAGCCATCAGCAGTTCGCGCGCGGCGGCCAGGGCGGCGCGGCCCACGTGCTCTTCGCGCGTGCGGAAGGCCATCTTGTAGACGCCGCGCTGGCTGGTCGAGCGCGTCTGGCCGAAGCCCGTGCGCATGCCTGCCAGGTTTTGCAGTTCCAGCACCACGTGCTCGAGGATGTGGGCCGACCACGTGCCTTCGCGCAGGCGCTCGAAAAAGCCGCCCCGTTCGCCCACGCCGCAGCGGTGCTCGATCATGCCGGGCAGCCACGCCACCAGGCGCTCGTACAGGCCGGGCAGGGTATTGGATGGGTAATCTTCCAGTTCGCCGATGTCGACCCAGGCTTCAATCACCGGGCGATACGTCCAGATGTTTGGGCCGCGCAAGTGGGTGACGCGGGAAAATTCGATGTTCTTCTTCTTGATCATGTAAGTGGTTTCTTGATAACAAGCCAGGCGTCTGGGCGCCAGATACTTTATGTTGGCTCTACAGAGTCTTTTCAGGCTCGTGCTTGGTTCTTTATCCCGGGTACGCGCAGTGTGCCACTTTTAGCGGTCTTTTGTCGCGTTTGCTTCTCGTATTCTGCTGGTGTTGTCATTCTAATTGTTACTAATTGTTGCCTTACTTGTTATAAAGATACCGACTTCGGGCCAAGCTGGAGCATTTGCGCAACAGTGAGCTGTTGTATACTTGTCGCTTGTCGATGGCCGCTCATTTTTTTGCGTCGTTTTGCCATCATTTCTTACTGGCAGGCATCCATTCGATACAATACAGGAAATTGCCACTGGTGCATCTACCTCGCCATCGCGCAGTACACAAACATTGATCGGGCGTCTGCCCCATCCCCCAAATCCCGCCCTGAAGGGCATGGCCTCGAGCCGGAGTATGCTTTACGATGACAACTGAACTGAGTGTTCCTGCAACAACTATTCCCCTCACCTCGCTGCCGGCGCCGGTAGCAGAAGCCTGGCTGGCGGAGGTGGAGAGCAACCTTTCTCCAGGGGAGAACGTTTTAAGTAGCGTTGAGGTTGACCTCGATGCGCGATTACGTTTCACAAAAGGCATAATTGTTGTCACCGACAAGCGTTTGCTGGCCCGTTCACCGGGCGATACCACCTGGAAAAGCTGGTCTTTCCGCCCTGGATTGCGCCTGACGCACCACGACCACGCCGGTGTCGGCCACCTGGAACTGTTCGACGACCATGGCCGCCTGGCCTCGTGGCGCTTCACTTTGGGACAGAACCTGCACGCGATTCGCGTGCTGGAACAGTTTGTCGAACGCCTCGACAGCCATCTGACGGGCCAGCCCGTGCTGGAAGCGGAGCAGGAAGTGTGTCCCAGCTGCAAGGCGCCTTTGGAGCCCGAGCAGGAAGAATGCCCGATCTGCGCCAAGGTGCTGTACACGCCGCCATCGACCTGGACCCTGTTCCGCCTGTGGCGCTTTGCCCACCCTTACCGTGGCCAGCTGGCCCTGGGCTTCATGCTGATGCTGCTGAGCACTGCCGCGCACATGATTCCGCCCTACCTGACGGCACCGCTGATGGACAATGTGCTGATCCCGTATCAAAACGGCAAGCATATCGACCCGTGGCTGGTGGTGTACTACATGAGCGGCTTGCTGGGCTCGGCCCTGCTGGCCTGGTTGCTGGGCTGGGGCAAGACTTATGTGCTGGCCCTGGTGTCCGAACGCATGGGGGCCGACTTGCGCTCGGCCACGTATGAACACCTGATGAAACTGTCGCTGGAATTTTTCGGCGGCAAGCGCACGGGCGACCTGATGTCGCGCATTGGCAGCGGCAGCGACCGTATCTGCGTCTTCCTCTCGCTGCATTTGCTCGATTTCGCCTCCGACGTGCTGATGATCATCATGACGGGTGTGATCCTGTGGTCGATGAACCCCTGGCTGGCCATCATGACCCTGGCGCCATTGCCCTTCATCGCCTGGATGATCCACCTGGTACGCGACCGCTTGCGCACGGGCTTTGAAAAGATCGACCGCGTGTGGAGCGAAGTGACCAACGTGCTGGCCGATACCATCCCCGGCATCCGCGTTGTCAAGGCGTTTGCGCAGGAAAAACGCGAAGCGGCACGCTTCCGCGACGCCAACGCGCACAACCTGGCTGTCAACGATAAATTGAACAAGGTCTGGTCGCTGTTCTCGCCCACCGTCTCGTTCCTGACGGAGATGGGCTTGCTGGTCATCTGGTGCTTCGGCATCTGGCAATTGTCGCGCGGCGAAATTACCGTCGGCGTGCTGACCGCCTTCATCGCCTACAGCACGCGCTTCTATGGCCGCCTCGATTCCATGAGCCGCATCGTCTCCGTGACGCAGAAATCGGCATCCGCCGCCAAGCGCATCTTCGACATCCTCGACCACGTGTCGAGCGTGCCGGAACCGGCGCAACCGGTGAAACTGGACAAGATCGAAGGCAGGATCGATTTGCGCGAAGTCGGTTTCCGCTACGGCAACCGGGCCGTCAACCGCGGCATCACCCTGAACATCAAGGCGGGAGAGATGATCGGCCTGGTGGGTCACAGCGGTTCGGGCAAGAGCACGCTGGTCAACCTGATCTGCCGCTTTTATGACGTGTCGGAAGGCGCGATTTTGCTCGACGGCGTCGACATCCGTTCGTTCGCCGTGTCCGACTATCGCCGCAATATCGGCCTGGTGCTGCAGGAACCGTTCCTGTTCTTCGGCACCATCGCGGAAAATATCGCCTACGGCAAGCCGCACGCGTCGCGCCAGGAGATCATCGCCGCAGCGCGCGCCGCGCATGCGCACGAATTCATCCTGCGCCTGCCGCAAGGCTACGATTCGATGGTGGGCGAGCGTGGCCAGGGCTTGTCCGGCGGCGAACGCCAGCGCATTTCGATCGCCCGCGCCCTGCTGATCGACCCGCGCATCCTGATCATGGATGAAGCGACATCGTCGGTGGATTCGGAAACGGAAAAAGAAATCCAGAAGGCGCTGGACAACCTGGTGCAGGGCCGCACGACGATCGCCATCGCGCACCGCCTGTCGACCCTGCACCGGGCCGACCGCCTGGTGGTGCTGGACCGCGGCCAGGTCGTCGAAGTGGGCAGTCACGACGAACTGATGGCGAAAGAGGGCGCCTATTTCCGCCTCTACGAAGCACAGGCGCGCAACAACGAACTCGCCCTGGATGACAAGGAATAAGCATGGCCAGTACAACTTTTACATTAAGCCGCGACACTTTCGGCAAGCTGGTGATGACGGCCGAAGACGGCCAGGTCTTTGAAGGCGTGGCGCCCGTGCGCGCCTTTCCCATCCAGTCGCCCGATGAAGGCATTTCGCTGGTGCTGGGCAATGGCAAGGAAGTGGCGTGGATCGAGCGTCTCGATACCTTGCCGGAACCTGCGCGCAGCCTGCTGCAGGAAGAGCTGGAAGGGCGCGAATTCATGCCCGAGATCGCGCGCGTGAAAAGCGTCAGCAGCTTCGCCACGCCGTGCACCTGGCATGTCGATACGGACCGGGGCGAGACGCAGTTCGTGCTGAAAGGCGAGGAAGACATCCGCCGCATCGGCGCCACGTCGCTGCTGATCGCCGACAATCACGGCATCCACTTTTTGATCCGCGATATGTTCAATATCGACAAGACGACGCGGAAGATACTCGACCGCTTCCTGTAAGGAACACCCTGGAATGCGGTGCGGTGCGACCGCTCATGCCGTTCAGCTTGCGCTGAGCGGCTTTTTTTTTGACCCTCCGCTTTCCTTGTGAGTCGCCTCATTTGAGCTATACTAGTGTCTTAAAGGAGGTGGTTATGCAACGGCACACTGATGCTCCCGTCCCGGCTCAGCAAGCGAGGACGCTGTACGAAGGCATGGCGCTGTACGGCTTTGATACTGATGCGCGCATTGCGCTGATACGGCGGGGCATTCCAGCCTCGACGATCAGCCGCCTGTCCGCGCGCATGGGCATGAGCAAGGAATTCCTGTTGTCCAGCCTGGGGCTGTCGCGTGCCACCATCAGCCGCAAGGAGAAAGACGCCAGTTTGCTGTCGAAGGATGAATCGGAACGCGTGCTGGGGATTGAAACCCTGATTGGCATGGTGCAGGTGATGGTCGAACAATCGGGCGATCCCGCTGGTTTTGACGCGGCGCGCTGGGTCTCTGATTGGCTGAGCAAGCCGCTGCCTGCGCTGGCGGGCGCCACGCCGGCCAGCTATATGGATACCTTCGAGGGGCAAAGGCTGGTGGCGGAACTGCTGTCCATGACGCAGAGCGGGGCTTATGCATGAATGTGCTCTGGCGTATTGCCGTCGAGACGCCAGCCTATGCCGCCAGTGACCTGAGCGGCACCGGCGCCAGGATCACGGGTGGTCGCTGGAACAGCAAGGGCGCGCCCGTCGTGTATTGCTCGACAAGTATCGCCCTGGCTACCCTGGAAACCGTGCATTACCTGCGGGGCGGCGGCCTGCCGTTCAACCGTTACCTGGTGCGTATCGCCATTCCCGATGTCGTGTGGAATGCGCGCCAGGTACTCGATCCATTTCCCGGCGGCTGGGACGCCATACCTGCTGGCCTGGCGGGCAAGCGGGCTGGCGATGGCTGGATTGCTGCGGGAAAATCCGCCTTGCTGTTGGTGCCTTCCGTGATCGTGCCCGACGAATACAATGTCTTGCTCAATCCCCGGCATGCCGATGCCGCAGCGATCACCGCCGGCACCATCCGGCGATGGAGCTATGATCCCCGGTTTTTCCCCTGACGCTCGCTTACTGAAACGCCACTTCCGCAAAGCTGCGCAGTTTGCGGCTGTGCAGCCGGTCCACGCCCTGGCGGCGCAGCAGTTCCACGGCGCGGATGCCGATGCGCAGATGCTGGTCGACCCGTTCGCGGTAGAAGTGGTTGGCCATGCCGGGCAGCTTGATTTCGCCGTGCAGCGGCTTGTCGCTGACGCATAGCAGGGTGCCGTACGGGACGCGGAAGCGGAAGCCGTTGGCGGCAATCGTCGCGCTTTCCATGTCCAGCGCGATGGCGCGGCTCTGGCTGAAGCGGCGCTCCGGCGTGCGCTGCGGCAGCAGTTCCCAGTTGCGGTTGTCCGTGCTGGCCACCGTCCCAGTGCGCATGATGTGTTTCAAGTCATGTCCCGTCAGCTGGGTGATTTCTGCCACGGCCGTTTGCAGCGCCTGCTGGATTTCCGCCAGCGGCGGTATCGGTACCCACAGCGGCAAGTCTTCGTCGAGCACATGGTCTTCGCGCACATACGCATGCGCCAGCACGTAGTCGCCCAGGCTTTGCGTGGTGCGCAGGCCAGCGCAATGGCCCAGCATCAGCCAGGCGTGCGGGCGCAGCACGGCGATGTGGTCGGTGATGGTCTTGGCATTGGCCGGTCCCACGCCGATATTGACCATGGTGATGCCGCTGCCATCGGCGCGCAGCAAATGGTAGGCGGGCATCTGCGGCAGGCGCGGCGGCGCGGCGCCCAGCGCATCCTCGCTTTCGACGGTCTGTCCCACGCGGCGCGTGACCACGTTGCCCGGTTCCACAAAGGCGATGTAGCCGTCGTCGTCCGAGGGCGCTTGCGCGTCGGGTGCGCGCTCCATCATGGCGTGGCCCAGGCGGATGAATTCGTCGATGTAGAACTGGTAATTGGTAAACAGGACGAAGTTCTGGAAATGCTGCGGCGAGGTGCCGCTGTAATGGCGCAGGCGCTGCAGCGAGTAATCGACGCGCGGCCCTGTGAACAGGGCCAGCGGCTGCGCTTCGCCATGCGCCGGTTCGTGCGTGCCGTTGGCGATGCCGTCGTCCATGGCCGACAGGTCGGGCAGGTCGAACAGGTCGCGCATCGCCAGGCGGCGGCCCGCATCCATATTGCCTTCGATATGGTCATGCTCGGCGAACGAGAAGTGCACGGGGATCGGCTGGGCGCTCACGCCCACTTCCAGTTGGACCTTCTGGCCGCTGTTATGATTTTTCAGCAGCAGGGTGAACTGGTCGAGGTAATAGTCGCCGAACAGGTCGGGGCGCGTCAGCGTGGTTTCAAACACGCCCGGGCCGGCGACAAAGCCGTAAGCCAGCGGCGAGTCGGCGCGCGCCACGGTGTCCGTCTGGATGCGCACGAAGGGGTAGCAGGCGCGCACTCTTTCGTGCATGTCTTCGCCGGCGACAAAACGCTGCAGCGCATCGCGCAGGTGTTCGATGCTGCTGCGGTAAATGGCTTGCACTTGTTCCAATGCCAGGCGTGGATCGTCGAAGCGTGAGGAGGCGATGAAGGGGGGCGTAAGCAAGCTGATTCTCCTTGTAGCGGTTCGTGCATATCATTGTAAGGCAGCGCGGCAACTCTTGTCGGTGCATCTTGGGCCGCTTGACGGATTCAAATAGAATCTGTATTCTATTTGAATGGTCAGACTTGCCAAATTCAACGAAAACAACTTTATCGACAGCGCGATTGCCATCGCCGCCCAGTGCGGCGTGGGTGCCGTGTCGATGGCCGCCATCGCCGTCAAGGCCGGTGCGCCCATCGGCTCCGTGTATCACCGCTTCGACTCGCGCAACGCCATCCTGGCGCGCGCCTGGCTGCGCGTGAAAAGCGATTTTCGCGAGGAAGTGGCCAGCCGCTGGCTCGGCGGCGACACCTGGGCCGGCGTGCATGGCTTGCTGGACTGGTGCCGGCGCAAGCCCGTGTATGCGCGCTTCCTGCTGCAATGCGCGGACAGCCCCGACTTCAACGGTGGCCTCAGCGAGGAGCTGGCCGCCGCCGTCGAAGAAGAGCAGGCGGCGCTCGACGCCTGCTTTGTCCGCTGCGCCGAAGCCATGCCCGCCACCACGGAGCTGGACCTGGACCACATGCTGCTCAAGTTCGTGCTGATCGACGCCCCCGTGGCTGTCGTCAAGCCTTACCTGACCCAGGAGCGGCCGATACCGGCCAGCGTCGACGCCATGCTGCGCGCCTCGCACGATGCCGTGCGTGGCTGGGCCTCACACACCACATCACACTAACAAAGAAGAAATCCATGCGCTATTCCACCCAGCTTGAACACGGCAAGAAAATCCCCCTGCATGACGAAGAAGGTTTCATCGGCATGCGCGCGGCCGGCCGCATCGCCGCCGACACGCTCGACTACATCACGCCGTTCGTCAAGCCCGGCGTCTCGACGGCCAAGCTCGACGCCCTTTGTGAAGAATTCATGCGCGCCGCCGGCGCCATCCCTGGCACCATCGACTACCACGGCTACAAGCACGCCAGCTGCATCTCCGTCAATCACGTGGTCACGCACGGCATCCCGTCCGAGACCAAGATCCTGAAGGTCGGCGACATCCTCAACATCGACGTGACGCCAAAGTTCAACGGCTGGTTTGGCGACACCAGCCGCACCTTCAAGGTGGGCGCCGTCTCCATCCTCGCCAACCGCCTGGTCAACACGGCGTATGAAGCCATGATGGCCGGTATCCACACCGTGCGCCCTGGTGCGACCTTGGGCGACGTGGGCGCCGCCATCGAGGCGGTGGCCAAGGCGCAGGGCTTTTCCTCCGTGCGCGACTTCTGCGGCCATGGCGTGGGCCAGGTCTTCCACGACACGCCGCAGGTGCTGCACTATGGCCGCGCCGGCACGGGCATCGTGCTCGAACCGGGCATGATTTTCACCATCGAACCGATGCTCAACGTAGGCAGCTACCAGGTCAAGGTCTTGCCCGATAAATGGACGACGGTAACGAAAGACCGTTCGCTGTCGGCGCAGTTCGAGCACTCGCTGGCCGTGACGGAAACGGGCTTTGAAATTTTCACCCTGACCGGCTTGCCGGACCCGCTGGTTTGAGATGCACAGCGCCAGCCTGACGCAGCGCCTGCTGAACCAGCACCGTCACGGCGCCGAGGACGCGCTGCAGCAGGTGGCGCTGGCCGTCGTGCAGCAGGAAGGCATCCGCAGCGACAGCGTGCTGCGCTCCGAGCGCATCGCGGCCCTGGCACCGCAAGTCGAGGGCGTGGTGGTGCTCGCCGAGTGGCTGGCCTACGTGGACTGGGAAGGGTTTGACAGCGCCCTGTATTCGAACATCGAGGCGGTGGCGGCGCTGATCGCCGGCGAGCTGCAGCTGCCTGACGTCGCTGCCAACTTGCTGCAGGCGCGCGACGCGGTCGTGTTCGAGGCGCAGCGCCCCGCGCTGGCGACAGCAGCATTGCTGTTCATCGAGTGCCACATCGCGCTCTTTCCCTGACTGCGGCCTGCGTCTTGCAATGGCGGCAAGCATCCGACGCCAAACCCGTCGGCCTTGCAGGCATGGACGGGCGCCACCGCTTAAGGCTGACCCTGGGCTAGCGCCTTGATCGCGCGCTCCTCGCCCATGGCGGCGGCGATCTTCCAGCGCTGCATGGCGCTGGCGCGGTCCGGGCGCTTCAAGCCCGCGCCTTCCCAATCCATCAGGCCAAGATTGTAGATATCGCCCGCGCTGCCCTTGTCGGCGGCCAGGGTGAACCATTTGCGCGCTTCCTTGTGGTTGACGGGGATCTGGTAGCCGCGCACGTGGTACAGGCCCAGCAAATGCATGGCTTGCGCATTGCCCTTGTTCGCGGCCTGTTTCAGCAGGTCGAGCCCGCGCGCCATGTTGCGCGCTTCCTGCCAGCCTTCGGCCAGCATCACGCCCTTCGCCGTCAAGGCGTAGCTGTCGTTTTTCAGCAGGCCCTTGCCGACCAAAAGCTTGGCGGCGACCTGACGCGCTTCGCGCTGCTGGGCCGTCGGTGCGGTGACGGGGCCGGGCTTGCCTTCGCCCATCAGCAGCATCCAGCCATACAAACCATACGCGCCCGCGTCGCCCTTTCCGACCAGGCTTTCCAGCATGGCCAGCGCCTGCACCTTGTCGCCATTTTCATACAGCTTGACGGCTTTGGCGCTAGTGGCGTCCTGCGGCACGACGGCCGGCGCATGGGGCGCCACGGTTGCCGACGCCATGGCCGCCTGCTGTGGCGGCGGACCGGGGCGCACGCGCACGGGCAAACCATAGCTGGCGGCCAGCACGGCCAGGCTGGCAGGGGCGAGGATCAGCACTTGCGCCAGCTGGTTGCGGCGGCCCTTGCCAGCGATGCGCATGGCGCGTTCGGCTTGTTGCTGGCCGCCCAGCGCTTCGCTCAGCACGTTTTTTACCTTGCGGTTGAACAGCCAGTAGCCGGCGGCCGTGACGAGCAGCCCGGCCACGGCGGCGGCGCCGCGCCCGGCGAAGAACCAGGTGGCGATGGCGGCTGCCAGCGCGCCCAGCGCGCTTTTCCACCAGGATTGCTTGGCTAGCCGCGTGTAGACCTGGCGCAAGGCGCCCAGCACGCAGGTGCGCACATTCTGCGCATACTCGGCGGAGACGACATCGACGTGCGCGTGGTCCGCTTCGCCGCTGAGGACAGACTCGATCACGTCCGCATTCAGTTCCGAGGCGGCCACGTCGCGCAGTGGCGTCAGCAAGCCTTGCACGTGGGCCGAGAACAGGCCGTCGTCGGCGCTGCCGGCCAGCGCGTCGCTGAGGGCCTTGAGGTCGCCGCGCAGCAGCTTTTCCACGATGTCGTCCAGGGTCAGCCAGCGCAAGTCCTTGCCATACGCCACCAGGTGGTGCTTTTCGGCGTTGCACGATGCGTCCAGGCGCACGATGCGCAGCTTGCCTCCATACAGGGCGTCGACTTCCTGCGGCTGGTCTTCATTGTAAATGCTCACTTTCGCCAGGGCCAGGCTGCTGGCAATGGCCGCCAGTGAGTGCACGCTCTCCTTGTCGCGGATGCGGCGCGCCTCGTCAGGCGCCTGCTTGGGCAGGCTGACGCTGTAGCCGGGAGCAACGTGCACGTCGACCCAGGCCGCTTGGCCCACCTTGCCGGAACCGTCGCAGGGGTTGCAGCGCAAGTCGCCCACGCCGCTGCAGGTACGGCAGGTCACGCTGCCGCTGGCGCGGCAAGTGCCGCAATTGATGTTGCCGGAACCGTGGCAGCTATTGCACGTGACCTTGCCGAAGCTGCAATGGTAGCAATTGCGATGCTCGGTGCGGTATTGCGTGCGCGTTTCGCTGTGGTAGCTGGTGTGCGAGCTGCCGTTGCTGTAGGTGGTAGTGGGCACTTGTACCGTCACGTAGTCGGTGACTTGCTCGGCGACCGTGCCGTTGCCGCTGCAATACGAGCAAGACACTTTGCCGCTGCCGTAGCAGCCATACGCGTCGCAGCTGACGGTGCGCCCGCCATGGCAGCTCCAGCAGGTCTCCGTGGTCGACCCATGGCAGGTGTGGCAACTGATGCGGCCCTTGCCGGTGCAGTTGCTGCAGGTGTCCAGGTGCCAGTACTTGACGGCGTGCGGCAGGTAGACGCCCGCCTCGACGCCATTGTAAGCCTGACCCGCCTGGCGCAAGGCATTGTCGAGCTTTGCCGCCGCGCGGCGCAGGCGTTCCTTTTCCTGCGCGTGGGCGAGTGCCCCCACCTCGTGGGAAGCACAGTGGCAGTCATGGCCCGATGCAGTGAAATAGCCATTGATGACGCGCTGCTCGAAGCGCGCTTCGAGCGCGTAATTGGCCTGCAAGGAAAAATCCTGCAGCACATCTTCCTCGCTCAGCGGCGTGATGTCCTGCGGCTCGAAACGCGTCTTGTCATGCACCAGGGTGCGCAGCTTGCCCAGCACCGTGGGTATGTCTTCCTTATCCAGGCGGATGGTCGCAGGCGCCGCCGTCACGGTCGATGCTGGCACCTCGGGCAGGTCGTTGCTGCCGGGAGTGTCGGTGGCCGTCTCGGTGCTGGGGTTCATGCGCGTCCTTTTGCTCTCTGGAAAGATGTTTTAATTTTAGCATCCCCATATGACAAACCGGACGCGCTTTTTCAGCACAGGCCGCGGCGAAACTGGTCGGGCGTGCCACCGCTTTGCCGGCGAAACATGGCGATGAAGGCGGAGGCCGTGCTATAGCCCAGTTCCAGCGCGATCGCCTGCACGGTGTCGCCCCGTTCCAGCAGGGGCAGGGCGGCCAGGAAACGCTGGCGCTGGCGCCATTCGCCGAACGGCATGCCCAGTTCGCGCTGGCAGCGGCGCGCCAGCGTGCGCTCGGTCACATGCAATTGCGCGGCCCAGTCGGCCAGTGAGCGGTTACTGCCGGGATCCGCCTGCAGGGCTGCCAGCAGCGCCGCGATGACGGGCTCGTCGCTGCCCGGCAGATAGTTGCGGCTGCAGGGCGCCAGCTGCAACTGGTCGACCAGCACTTGCGCCAGGCGCTGGTCGGCCAGGGTGGCGGGCGTCGTGACGCCCCGTTCGGCAAAGTCGCCGAGGATGGCTTTCAGCAAGGGACTGAGCACCAGCGCGCACGGCTGCGCGGGCAGTTGCGCGCACAGGCTGGCATCGATGTAGGCCGAGTGAAACACGACATCCTGGCGGATATAGCCGTCATGCAAGGTATCGGGCGGTATCCACACGGCATACTGGGGCGGCGACAGGTAGCGCTGGCCCGCCACCATGATTTCCATCACGCCCTTGGAGCAATACGTGAGCTGGCCCCAGGGATGGCTCTGGTAATCGAATTGCTGGTGCGCGTGATAATCGTCGAGGCGAAAGTACACGGGATAGGGCAGGGCGTCGGAAACGGCGGGGAAATGCTGGTTGCTGGCCATCGTGTCTTTGTCCGGTTCTTCGCATTGTTTGTCCGGTATGCATTATATGCATGGAATCGGACCATGCGAAAATGGCCGCCATTGAATAGTGGAGTTCTTCGCATGCAAGCCAGGCATTATCTGTTTCCCGTGATCGCCGTGCTGATCTGGGCCATCAATACCATCGTCAGCAAGATGGCCGTGGGCGTGATCGACCCGGCCGCCATCTCGTTCTACCGCTGGCTGCTGGCCGGCGTGCTGCTGGCGCTGGTCTTCGGCCGCGCCGTGTGGAAGCAGCGGGCCGTGGTGCAACCGTATCTTGGGAAGCTGTTTGTGCTGGGCATGTTGGGCATGGTCATGTACCAGTGCCTGGCCTACATCGCCGCGCAAACGACGACGGCCACCAACATGGGCATTTTGGCGTCCATGATGCCGCTGCTGGCCGTGGGCCTGTCCGTGCTGCTGTTGAAAGAAGCGCCCACCGTGGGCGGCGTGTTTGGCGGCCTGGTGTCGCTGCTGGGACTCGGCTATCTGCTCAGCCATGGCGACCCGGCCGCCCTGATCGCCCATGGTGCGGCCTTGGGCGACGCCCTGATGCTGCTGGCCTGCCTGTCGTATGCCGGTTACGGCGTGCTGCTCAAGCGCTGGAAGATTCCCATGGATAACTGGCATTCGCTGCTGATCCAGGTCTGGTGCGCCGTGCCCGTGCTGTTCGTGTATTACCTGAGCCAGTCCGCGCCGCCCGTCAGCAGCGCGGGCTTGCCGCTGGTGCTGTTTGCCGGCATCCCCGCCTCCATCATCGCGCCGTTCTTGTGGATGCATGGCCTGGCCAGGCTGGGGCCCAGCCGCGCCACGACATTGATGAACCTGTTGCCCGTGTTCACGGTGATTATCGCCCTGCTGTTCCTGGGGGAAACCTTGCACAGCTACGACGTGATCGGTGGCGGCGTGACCTTGCTGGGCGTGGTGATGGTGCAAACCCTGAAACGCCCCCTGCGCCGCCGCGTCAGCGCTTGAGTAATCCCCAATAAGTTATTGTGATTTCTGACTTCCATAACCGGCGCTCTGCAGCGTTGCCTGCTGCTAGCAGTGCTTGCACTGCGTCGCAACAGGCGCCTTGCATAGCATCCGGTTCTGTTCGTCATAATTTCACAATAATTTCCCGAGGATTACTTAGTTTTTTTGCTATGCTGATGCTTTGAACAAGGAGGCAGCATGCATAGCATCGACACTCTGTTGAGCGAACTCGAAGCATTCGGCAGCAGCAACGATGCGGCGCATGTGGAGCGCGCCAGGCGCATGCTCAACATCACGCGCGACACGGGCGAGCTGCTGGCCGTGCTGGTGCACGCGCGTGGTGCGCGCCGGGTGCTGGAAATCGGCACCTCGAACGGTTACTCGACCCTGTGGCTGGCGCGCGCGGCGCGCTCGCTGGGTGGCAGCGTGGTGACGGTGGAAAAGGCGCAGGACAAGTTCGACATGGCGCATGCCAACTTTGTGCGCGCGCAATTGCAGGGCGTGATAGGGCAGTTGCTGGCCGACGCGGGCGACGTGCTGCACGATGCTGCCGACGGCGCCTACGATTTCATCTTCCTCGATTCCGCGCGCCAGCAATACGCACAATGGTGGCCGCAGCTGGACCGCACGCTGGCGGCCGGCGGCATGCTGGTGGTCGACAATGCCAGTTCGCACTACGCGGACATGGCGGGCTTCCTTGACGCCATCCGTGCCGACAGCCGCTACACGACGTGCCTGGCCACCGTGGGCAAGGGCGAATTCATCGCCGTCAAGGCGGCCAATTAGCTATTTATTCGGCGACGATGGCCGCTTCGAGCACGCGCACCAGCGATTCGACGCCCTGCGCGTCGACATCGTCAAAGCGTCCCGTCAACGGGCTGTCAAGGTCGAACACGCCGATGATCTGGCCGTTCGCAAACACGGGCACCACCAGTTCCGAGCGCGAATTGACATCGCAGGCGATGTGGCCGGGAAACGCGTGCACATCCTGCACGACGATGGACTTGCCTTCGACCACGGTGGTGCCGCACACGCCGCGGCCCTTTTTGATACGGATGCAGGCCGGCTTGCCCTGGAATGGCCCCAGCACCAGTTCCTCGCCCTTGAGGAAATAAAAGCCGGCCCAGTTGAGGCCCGGCATGGTGTTGAAGACCAGCGCGCTAAAGTTGGCCGTATTGGCGATGAAATCGGTTTCGCCCGACAGCAAGCCTTGCAGCTGCGAGCGCAGGTCCGCATACATGGTTTGCTTGGCTGCGGGGGTGTCGGTGCCGTAGGCGGCGTCGCTGATGGTAAACGTCATGGTCGTGGTGGCGTACAAAATGGGGAAGGCGTCATGGTAGCGCGTCTGGCGCATCCGCGTGCAGCCTTCACTTTTTCAAATGCTCCAGCGCCAGCTGGCGCAGCAGGGGCATGGCCGCATGGCCGTGTTCTTCCCGCCAGGCCAGGCCGATGCCGGCCGCCAGTTCCTCCCCCTCCACCAATGGCCGGTAGGCCACGCCAGCGAGGCGTAGCGCGCGGAACGAGTCGGCCAGCAGCGCCATGCCCTTGCCGGCCGCCACGTCGCTGAGCAGCACATGGTGGTCGGGCGCTTCGCGCAGGAAAATCGGCGCGAAGCCATGCCGGCGGAAGATGTCCTGGCAATGGTCGAAAAAGGCGGGTTGGCGCGCCCGTTCAAACCAGTAAATCGATTCTGCCGCGATGTCGTCCAGGCTAAGCTTGCGCTTCTTCGCCAGTCGGTGGCCGGCCGGCAGCGCCAGCATCATGGGCTGGCGCGCCAGCGGCTGCACGGCCAGCTCGAAGGTGGCGCTGGGCAGGGCGAGCAGGGCCGCATCGAGCTGGCCCTTGCGCACGGCCGCGACCAGGCGCGGCGAGGGTGCCGCCGTCAGTTCCAGGCGCATGCTGCCCAATTGCTTGTCCAAGGCCGCCAGCAGGGGTCGGAACAGGCCTGCTTCCACCGAACTGGTCAGGCCCAGGCGCAGGCGCGCGGGAGCGCTGTCTTGCCGCAGTGACGCTTGCGCTGCTTCCAGCAAGTTGAGGATGTGCAGCGCCTGCGGCAGCAGGGTACGGCCCGCCTGCGTCAGGGCCACGCCCTGCGTATCGCGTTCGAACAATCGCGTGCCCAGCCTGTCTTCCAGCAGCCTGATGGCGCGCGACAGGGGCGGCTGGGTCATGTGCAGCTGTTGCGCCGCCTGGCGGAAGTTCAGGCAGCGGGCGACGGCGCAAAACAGGCTCAAGGCATGGGTATCGAGGCTTCTCATACCAGAAAGGTATCACGAAATTGCGCATTCCCTTGCTTGCTGGCGCGGCGCAGACTAGCCGTATTGACGTAAGGGAGATCAACATGCAACTGCAACAACGACGCATCGGCCGTAGCGGCTTGAGCAGCTCGGCACTGGGCCTGGGCTGCATGGGCATGTCGGAATTCTATGGCGCCACGGACGAGGCGCAATCGCTGGCCACCCTGGAAGCGGCCCTGGCGGCGGGCGTGAACCTGTTCGACACGGCCGATGCCTACGGCTTTGGCCACAACGAGCAATTGCTGGGACGCTTTTTGAGCAAGCACCGCGGGCAAGCCCTGGTCGCCACCAAGTGCGGCCTGGCACGCGAGGCGGGCAGTTATGCGCGCCGCGTGGACAACTCTCCCGCCTATATTCGTCGGGCGTGCGTCGCGTCGCTGGCGCGCCTGGGCGTGGAAGCCATTGACCTGTTTTACCTGCACCGCCTGAATCTCGATACCCCGCTGGAAGACTCGATGGGGGCGCTGGCGCAACTGCGGCAAGAGGGCAAGATTCGCGCCGTAGGCTTGTGCGAAGTGAGCGCCGCCACCTTGCGGCGCGCGGCGGCGATCTGCCCCGTGGCCGCCGTGCAGAGCGAATACTCGCTATGGACGCGCGAGCCGGAGCAGGGCGTACTGGCCGCCTGCCGCGAAGTGGGTGCCAGTTTCTTTGCCTACAGCCCGCTGGGGCGCGGTTTTCTGACAGGTGCCATTGCCGGCGCGGACAGCCTCGACGCCGGGGATTTTCGCCAGTTCAACCCCCGTTTCGCGGCCGATAACCTGGCGCGCAACCAGGCCATCGTGGCGCTGCTCAGGGACCTCGCGCGTGGCAAGGGTTGCACGCCGGCACAGCTGGCGCTGGCCTGGCTGCTGGCCCAGGGCGACGACATCATCCCCATTCCCGGCACCAAGCGCATCGCCTATCTGCACGACAACCTCGGCGCGCTGGCGGTGCAGCTGGACGGGGCCGAATTGGCGGCGATGAGCGCCGCCTTTCCCTTGGGCATGGCGGCGGGCGCGCGTTATACGGACGAGGGCATGAAGGGTGTGGATGCCTGACAAAAGACGGTCGAGTGTACGCCAGCGTACCTAACTGGCACTTCGCCTGCGGGATAATCGCTGGCGATCTGCTAGCATTTCGGCTGGCCTCGTGTACCCGCGAAGTGGTGCGCGGCAGGGGATGCAGTATGCATAGAAGAGGGGATGTCAAATTGCTGGATGATGATATTTTCGATATCGAATTGAAGTTATTGCTTGAAGGAATCTTGTTGAGGTATCAGCACGATTTCCGCGATTATTCGGTGGCGTCGTTGCGCCGGCGCATGCGCCAGGCCATGGAGCGCTTCGGCTGCGCCAGCCTGTCGCAGTTGCAGAACCGCATCTTGCACGAGCCGGCCATGTTCGCGCAGATGTTGCAGTTCTTCACGGTGCAAGTGAGCGAGATGTTCCGCGATCCCGCGTATTTCCGCGCCTTGCGCGAAAAAGTCGTGCCCATGCTGCATACCTATCCCTCCATCAAGATTTGGGTGGCCGGCTGCAGCAGCGGCGAAGAGGTGTGGTCGCTGGCCATCTTGCTGGAAGAAGAAGGCTTGCTCGAACGCAGCATGATTTATGCGACCGATATCAATGTCGAGGCGCTGGCCGCCGCCGAAGCGGGCATCTATCCGATCGAGCGCATCGCCCAGTTCAGCGAGAATTACCAGCTGGCAGGCGGCAAGCGTTCCTTGTCCGACTATTACACGGCTGCCTACAAGGGCGCCATCTTTGACCGGCGCCTGCGACGCCAGTTCGTCTTCGCCGACCATAGCCTGGCGACGGACAGCGTGTTTTCGGAGGTGCACATGGTTTCCTGCCGTAACGTCATGATTTACTTCAATAAAGACTTGCAAGACCGCAGCCTGGGCCTGTTCCACGAAGCGCTGGTGAACCGGGGCTTCCTGGGCCTGGGCATGAAGGAAAGCCTGCATTTCAGCCGCCATGCGGCCAGCTTCAGCGAGCTGAGCCCGGCTGAACGCATCTTCCAGCGGGCCTGACATGCTGCCGACCAGCGAGGTGGCGCCACCGCCCGCCGGCCTGCGCCTGATCGCCATCGGCGCCTCGGCCGGCGGCGTGGAAGCGCTGGGCAGCGTGCTGCGCGCCTTGCCCGCCACCTGCGGCGCGGCCGTGGTGGTGGTGCTGCACCTGGCACCGGGCCGCTCCAGTCGCTTGCCACAGCTGTATGCGGAGCGCTGTGCGCTGCCCTTGCGCGAAGCGCAAGACAAGGAGCCGCTGCAAGGCGGCACCGTGTACTTTGCCCCGCCCGACTATCATCTGCAGATCGAACCCGATGGCTGTTTTTCCCTGTCGCAGGAAGAACCCGTGTATTTTTCACGCCCGTCCATCGATGTCTTGCTGGAAACGGCAGCGTACGCCTACCGGCGCGCCATGCTGGCCATCATCCTGACCGGTGCTTCGGCCGATGGCGCGGCGGGACTGGCGCGCGTGCGGCAACTGGGCGGCAGCGCCTGGGTGCAAGACCCGCAGCGGGCCAGTTGTGGCATCATGCCGGCCGCCGCGCTCAAGCGGGCCGGCGCCGACCGCGTGCTCGATTTGCCGCAGATGGCCGCCAGCCTGGCCTTGCTCGGTGATGGCGAACACAAGTGAGTGGGAGTGGAGCAGTGCGTGTAATATATGTGAAAAGTGAAACAATGTTGATGACTATATCGAGACACGATGGCATGTTGCCGTTGCGATGCCTGAAGATGATTCCGTGACCGCCCCTATCCATATCCTCGTCGTTGACGACATTGCGCAAAACCTGGTCGCCGCCGAAGCCGTGCTGGCAAGGCCCGGTATTGTCATCCTGAAAGCAAGTTCGGGCGCGCAAGCGCTGGAATTGCTGTTGACGCATGAAGTTGCACTTGCCCTGATCGATGTGCAAATGCCGCAGATGGATGGTTTTGAATTGGCCGAACTGATACGCGGCAGCGAACGCACGCGCGGCATCCCCTTGATTTTCCTCACGGCCGCATCGCGCGAACCGAGCTACAGCTTCCGTGGCTACGAGGCGGGCGCCGTCGATTTCCTGTACAAGCCCATCGACGTGAAAGCCTTGCAAAGCAAGGTGGCGGTGCTGGTGCAGCTGTTTCAGCAAAAGCGTGAACTGTCGGCCCAGCTCGATGAACTCAAGCATGCGCTGCACCTCAATGAATTGTTCACGGCCGTGCTGGGCCACGATTTGCGCACGCCCTTGTCGGTGGTGATGAACGGCGCCATGCTGTTGCCGATGATGAGCGACCACCCGAAGGTGATCGTCACGGCGCAGCGCATCGAAAGCAGCGCCAAGCGCATGGCGCGCATGGTCGACCAGCTGCTGGACCTGGCGCGCATCCGTTCCGGCACGATGGAGTTGCGCAGCAGCACGCACGACTACCAGGCGCTGGCGCGCGCGATCGTCGAGGAATTCGAGACGGCCGGCCAGGCCGCGCATGTCGAGGTCAGCAGTGTAGGCGAGCTGCACGGGCAATGCGATGCGGGCTTGCTGTCGCAAGTCATCTCGAATCTGTTATGCAATGCCATCACGCATGGCGAGGCGGGTACGCCGGTGCAACTGGCCCTGGACGGGCGCGCCACCGACAGCATTGAGTTGCGCATTGTCAATCGTGGCGTCATCCCCGCCGCCTTGCTGCCGACCCTGTTCGAACCTTTCCGGCAGGCGGGTGAAAAGCGCAGGACGGGGCAGGGTCTGGGACTGGGCCTGTACACGGTGAGCATGTTCGTCAAGGCTCACGGCGGCACGGTCGGGCTCAGTTCCACGGCCACGCAGGGCACGGTAGCGACCGTGCGCATCCCGCGCCAGTGCCAGGTGCGCGTGCAAGCGGGACTGGCCACATGAGCGCGCCAGCCTGGCCGCGCGGCGGCGGCAGCATGGGCGAGATGGTGCGCCGGCGCGACTGGTCCGCCACCAGTCTGGGCGCGCTCGATGGCTGGCCGGCCCATTTGCGCACCAGCGTCGACATCGTGCTCAATTCGCCGATGGCGATGGTGCTGATGTGGGGCCCGCAGCACGTCATGATCTATAACGACGATTACATTCCGATCGCCGGGGCGCGCCATCCGGCGGCGCTGGGCGGCACGGTGCCCGCCGTCTGGCCCGAAATCTGGGACTGGAACGCGCGCATCCTTGAAGCGGGACTGCGCGGCGAGACGCAGGTGCACCGCGAATGCAGCTTGCCGCTGTTGCGCGGCGGACAGCGCGCGGATGTCTGTTTCGACCTGTTTTACACGCCCGTGCATGGCGCAGACGGCCAGGTGGACGGCGTGCTGTGCACGGCGTTGGAATTGACTGCGCGCATGGAAGAGGGGCGCCAGCTGAAGCTGGCTACGGCCGAGTTGGGCCAACTCAACACCACCTTGCAGACGGAAAGCGAGGCCGTGCGCGCGGCCAACCGCCGCCTGGGCGAAGAGCGTGCGCTGCTGCGCGCCCTGTTCCAGCAGGCGCCCAGCTTCATGGCCCTGCTGCGCGGGCCGCAGCATGTGTTTGAGCTGGCGAATGAACATTATCTGCGCCTGGTGGGCCACCGCGATTTACTGGGCAAGACAGTCGAAATGGCCTTGCCCGAAATCAAGTCGCAAGGATTCATCGCGTTGCTCGACCAGGTCTACCGCACGGGCGAACCTTACGAGGGGCGCCAGGTCAAAGTGGATTTGCAGACTGCCGATGGGCAAACGGGCCAGCGCCAGATCGACTTCGTGTACCAGCCCATCAAGGATGACGAGGGCGTGGTCACGGGCATCCTGGTTGAGGGCATCGATGTCACCGAGCGCATGGAAGACGAGGAGCGGCTTCGCCTGGCCCAGCAGGCGGGCGGCATCGGCACCTTCGAATGGTTCCCCGAGACGGGCGCGATGCTGGTCTCGCCCATGTTCCGCCGCCTGTGGGGCATTGCCGACGAGGAAGAGGTTACGCAGCAGTTGCTGGTGAGCCTGGTAGACGAACGGGACTTGAAGAAGGTGGGGCCCAGCAAGCTTGATCTGGCGCAAAATCCCCTCGAGTATGTGGAGTACCGCATCCGCCGCCCTGCCGATGGCGCGTTGCGCTGGATCGCGCGCCAGGGCGAGGTGGTGGCCGGCTGGGTGCCGGGCCAGCGCCGCTACGTGGGCGTGTCGTTCGACGTGACGGAGCGGCGCCAGATCGAGGATGAACTCAACGCCAGCCAGGAGCGCATGGCGGCCATTTTCGGCCAGGCCTCGGTGGGCTTGTCCGAGCTGGGCCTCGATGGCCGTTTCCAGCGCGTCAACGGTGCCCTGTGCCGCATGTTGGGCCGCTCGGCTGAAGAGCTGCTGAGCCTGAACATGAACGACATCATGCATCCGGCGGACGTGCCTGGCAACGGCGTGCTGTTCCAGCGCCTGGTGGAAACGGGTGAATCGTTCTCCCTGGAAAAGCGCTACCTGAAGCCAGATGGCTCGCAAGTGTGGGTGTCGAGCAATGTCAGCCGTCTGCTGGACGAGCAGGGACAGACGCACTCCCTGATCGCCGTCAAGACCGACATCACGGACCGGCGCCGCGTTGAAAAGGCGCTGCATGAATTGAACGAAACGCTCGAACACCGTGTCGAACAGGAGGTGAATGAGCGTACCAAGGCCGAGGATGCCTTGCGCCAGGCGCAAAAGATGGAAGCCGTGGGCCAGCTGACAGGCGGCATCGCGCACGACTTCAACAATGTGCTGCAAATTATCTCCGGCAATTTGCATTTGCTGCAGCACCTGACGGGCACGGATGGCGTGATGCGCCAGCGCCTGGACACGGCGATTGCCGCCGTCGAGCGGGGCGCCAAGCTGTCGTCCCACCTGCTGGCGTTTGCGCGGCGTCAACCGTTGCAACCCGTGGTGGCCGACCTGGCGCGGGTGGTGCGCAACATGGATGCGCTGCTGCGGCGCGCCCTGGGTGAAGCGATCGACATCGTGCTGGTGGGCGGCGGCGGGCTGTGGAATACCCTGGTCGATCGCAGCCAGATCGAGAACGTCATCCTCAACCTGGCCATCAATGCGCGAGACGCCATGGATGGCGTGGGCAAGCTGACCATCGAGCTGGGTAATGTGGTGCTCGACGAGCAATATGTGCACAAGCTGGTCGATGTGCCGGCGGGCCAGTACGTGATGCTGTCGGTGACGGACACGGGCCGCGGCATGAGCGGGCCCGTGCTGCAGCGCGCGTTCGAGCCGTTTTTTACCACCAAGCCGGAAGGCGCGGGCACGGGCCTGGGCCTGTCGATGGCGTATGGTTTCGTTACGCAAAGCCGCGGCCATATTCGCATTTACAGTGAACCTGGCGTGGGCACGGGAGTCAAAATCTATTTGCCCCGTTCCCTGATGGCTGAAGCGGACGAGGAACTGGAATTGAGCGGCGTCGTCACGGGCGGCACGGAAACGGTGCTGGTAGTGGAAGACGACATGGGCGTGCGTACCACCGTGGTCGACATGCTCGGTGCGCTCGGCTATACGGTGCTCAAGGCTGAAGATGGCGAAAGCGCGCTGGCCGTGCTGCATAGCGGCGCGCAGATCGACTTGCTGTTTACGGACGTCATCATGCCGGGCCCCGTCAGCAGCACGGAGATGGCGCGCCAGGCGCGCGAACTGCAGCCCGATATCGCCGTTTTGTTTACTTCGGGCTACGCGCAGGATGTCATCGTG
Source organism: Janthinobacterium pasteuri (assembly GCF_051380775.1). Taxonomy (NCBI): domain Bacteria; kingdom Pseudomonadati; phylum Pseudomonadota; class Betaproteobacteria; order Burkholderiales; family Oxalobacteraceae; genus Janthinobacterium; species Janthinobacterium pasteuri. The sequence goes on from NZ_JBNYXS010000021.1 coordinate 62,257, forward strand.
CACGAAGGGCGTCTCGACGCGGGGGTGGAATTGCTCAGCAAGCCGTACCGGCGCGAAGAGCTGGCACGCAAGCTGCGCCATGTGCTGGCCAACCGCCAGCAGCAAATGCGGGCGCGCCAGTTTGAACGGTCAGGCGCACCGGTGGCCAGCAGTCCGGCGGCCGATGGTCAGGCGGCCAGCGTGCTGGGGGGCGGTACGCCGGGGCTGGACCTGACTGGCCATGCGCCAGAACCGCAAGGGGATATGCCGACATCGATGAAGATACTCGTGGTGGAAGACAATCTCGATTCCCAGCTGATGGTGTGCGAGCTGGTGGGCATGCTGGGCCACACGGTCAGCGGCGTCGCCGATGGCGAGGCGGCCTGGAAATTGCTTAACGAGCAAGACTTCGATATCCTGTTTACCGATGTCAGCCTGCCAGGCATGTCCGGCATCGCGCTGGCACGCATGGTGCTGCGCGAGAAACCGGACATGCGCATCATCTTTTCCACCGGCTATGGCAAGGAGTCGATGGATGAACTGGGCTTTTCCGCCAGTGTCTTGCGCAAGCCCTATGATTTGACGGAATTACAAGCAGCACTCGACCAACCCTGACGGGCACGCGCCGGCACGGCCTGCCTGTCTCACCCTGCAGAGGCAAACATGACTCCTGAACTGACCATGCTAGGCGGTACTTTGGTACTGGCGCTGGTGCAAATCCTGTTGCCCGCGCTGTTACGCACGCGCGAAACAGGCACCGCGTATAACGTGAGCGCGCGCGACGGCGACGGGCCGCCCGTGGGCAAGATCACGGGCCGCTTGCAGCGGGCCCAGGCGAACCTGTTTGAAACCCTGCCCCTGTTCGCTGCCGCCGTACTGATCGCCCACGTGACGGCGCAGGAAAGCGCGCTGACCCTGTACGGCGCCGCCCTGTATCTGGCCGCCCGCGTGCTCTACCTGCCGCTGTACGCGTTTGGCGTGCCGGTCGTGCGTACGCTGGTATGGTGCGTGTCGATTGCCGGTTTGCTGATGGTCTTCTGGGCCATCCTGTTCGCTTCCTGAAGTCCTACGTGAACGGTAGCAGCCGTCCTATGGCGGTGCGCGGGGCCCGGCCGTAGAGTGACAGCAAGCTGGCGGCTGGCGCCGGCATGTCAGGGACCGGACTGCAATGACCACCACCACTTCCGCAACGCAAGAGTCGGGCAGCGCCCGGCAGCGCAAGATCAAGCGGCTGCTGCGCTGCGTATTTGGCGTGGCGCGGCTGCGCGCGGGCCAGCAGGAAGTGATCGACAGCGTACTGGCCGGGCAGGACACCCTGGCCATCATGCCTACCGGCAGCGGCAAATCGCTGTGCTACCAATTGCCCGCCGCGCTGTTGCCCGGCGCCACCCTGGTGGTGTCGCCGCTGATCTCGCTGATGAAAGACCAGCTGGAAAAGCTGCAGCAGTTGGGCATCACGGCCGTGCAGCTCAACAGCAGCCTGTCGCGCGCCGAGGATGCCGCCGCCATCGCCCGCATAGCCCAGGGTGGCCGGCTCATCATCTTTTGCACACCGGAACGTCTGACCAATCCCGCATTCCTGTCCCTGCTGGGCGCTGCGCCGCCCAGCCTGGTCGTCATCGATGAAGCCCATTGCATTTCCCAGTGGGGCCACGATTTTCGTCCCGCCTACCTCGAAATTGCCGCCGCCCTGCGCGCGCTGGGCCGCCCGCCCTTACTGGCGCTGACGGCCACGGCTACCGGGGAAGTGATGGCCGATATCGACGCGCAACTGGATGCGCGCAAGCTGCAGGTCATCAATACGGGCATCTACCGCGCCAATTTGCGCTACCGCGTGATCCAGGTCACCAATGCCGCAGAAAAACAGGATGAAGTCTTGCGCCTGCTGCGCGAGACACCCGGCGTGGGCATCGTGTATGCAGCTACCGTCAAGGCCGTCGAGGATCTGACGGCGCGGCTGGAGGATGTGGGCGAGAGCGTCACGTGCTACCACGGCAAGCTGGCGGCGCGCGAGCGCCAGCTCCACCAGGACTTGTTCATGGGCGGCGAACGCCGCATCATGGTGGCCACCAACGCCTTCGGCATGGGCATCGACAAGCCCGACACGCGCTTCGTGATCCATTTGCAGGTGCCGGCCAACCTGGAAGCGTACTACCAGGAATCGGGCCGGGCAGGGCGCGATGGCTTGCCCGCCGACTGCACCTTGCTGTATTTCCAGCAGGACAAGCGGGTGCAGCAATTCTTCCTGGCCAAGCACTATCCCACGGAAGGCGAACTGGCCGCCATCGTCGCGGCAGCGCAAGAGCTGCCGGCCACCTTCGCTTTTGCTGCGCTGGCATCGGGCTTGCCCGAGTTTTCAGATGGCCACTTGAAGGTCTGCCTGAAACTGTTGAAAGACGGCAAGTTGCTGCGCCAGGACCGCAAGCTGGGCTACAGCCTGAAAGCGCCCACGGCCAAGTCGCTGTCATTCGCGCAACTGGCGCACATCTATATCGACAAGCAGGAGCGCGACAGGCAGGCGCTCGAGCAGATGGTGGCGTATGCACAAAGCGGCTTTTGCCGCTGGAAATTGCTGCTCGAGTATTTTGGCGATGCGGACGATTTCAAGCGCTGTTGCACCTGTGATAATTGCCAGTCGCCACCTGCGCTGGCGGCACCCATCACCCTGGACGAGTTGCCGCCAGCGCCTGCTCAGGCGCAGTCGACGTCGCCCCTGCTCGCCGTGGGCAGCCGCGTGCGCGTGCCCCGCTACCAGGTCGGCACCGTGCTGTTGGTGGCGGGGGACCAGGTGACGATTGCGTTTCCCGAAAACACGACGCGCACCTTCATGGCCGAGTTTGTCGCACCGGCTTGAATTCATTGTGCGCTGTCGAACAGTGATCGTGCGAAAGAGCGCTAGAATCAGCCCATTCCAACGCGGTTTTTTTTAACGTAGGGAGCTGGGCATGGCGGACATGGTAGTGGTGCGCAAGGAAGGCTTGTATTGTGTGCCGGGGCAGTTCTACATCGACCCGTGGCGCCCTGTCGAGCGCGCCATCATCACGCATGCGCATGCCGACCATGCGCGCGTGGGCCACCGGCATTACCTGTGCGCCAGCGACGGCGTCAAGGTGCTGCAGGCGCGTCTGGGTGCCGTTTCCATCCAGGGTCTCGCGTATGGCGAGACCATCGAACACCACGGCGTGCAGGTTTCGCTGCATCCGGCCGGCCACGTGCTCGGTTCTGCCCAGGTGCGCATGCAGCACGGCGGCCAGGTATGGGTGGCGTCCGGCGACTACAAGCTGCAGCCCGATCCAACCTGCGCACCGTTCGAACCCGTGCGCTGCGACACGTTTATCACGGAATCGACCTTCGGCCTGCCGATCTACCGCTGGCAGGCGCCGCAGGAAATCCACGAGGACATCAATCAGTGGTGGCGCAGGAATGCGGCCGAAGGGCGCACCAGCGTGCTGTTCTGCTATGCCTTTGGCAAGGCGCAGCGCATCCTGGCGGGTCTGGACGCCACCATCGGCCCCATCATCTGCCATGGCGCGGCGCAGGCCTTGACGCAGGTCTACCGCGCGTCCGGCGTGGCCTTGCCGGCCACCGTGATGGTGGGCGATGTCACGCACAAGGCGGCCTTGAAGACGGCGCTGGTGATCGCGCCGCCCTCGGCCGCCGGTTCGCCGTGGATGAAGCGCTTCGGCGACTACAGCGATGCGTTTGCCAGCGGCTGGATGCTGCTGCGCGGCGCGCGCCGGCGGCGCGGCGTGGACCGGGGTTTCGTGCTGTCCGACCATGCGGACTGGCCCGGCCTGATGCAAGCCATCCAGGCCACGCAGGCCGAACGCATCATCGTCACGCACGGCTCGATACCCGTGATGGTGCGCTGGCTGCAGCAGAATGGCTGGCAGGCGGGCGGCTTCGAGACGGAATATGGCGATGACGAAGCCGATGACAGTGCGCCTGGTGCTTCCACGGCAGCGGAGGACGTCACCCATGCGTGAATTTGCCCGGCTGTACGCGGAACTCGACGAGACTACCTCCACCAGCCGCAAGCTGGCGGCGCTGCAAGCCTATTTTCGCGGCGCCTCACCCGAGAACGCGGCCTGGGCCGTGTACTTCCTGGCCGGCGGCAAGCCGCGCCAGGCCGTGCCCACCAAGTTGCTGCGCGCATACGCGACCGAACGCGCGGGTCTCGATGCCTGGCTGTTTGACGAGGCCTACCACGCCGTGGGCGACCTGGCCGAAACCATCGCGCTGATCCTGCCCGCGCCCGCCAGGCGCAGCGACATCGGCCTGGCCGAGTGGGTCGAGCAGCGCATCGCACCGTTGCGCGGCGCGGCGCCAGAGACCATCCGCGAGGCCCTGCTGGCGTACTGGGACGAGCTGGAAACGCGCGAACGTTTTCTATTGATCAAGCTGATCGGCGGCGGCTTTCGCGTGGGAGTCTCAAAACTGCTGGTGACGCGCGCGCTCGCCAGCATCGCCGCCGTGGACAGCAAGCTGATCGCGCAGCGCCTGATGGGCTGGACCGATGGCAAGGTCAGCCCCACGGGCGCGGGATTCCTCAAGCTGACCGGCGCGCAGTCGGATGATGAACATGCGCTGCGCGGCGGCCAGCCTTACCCGTTCTTCCTGGCGCACCCCTTGCAGGCGCCGCCGGAGACACTGGGCGACCTTGCCGACTGGCTGGTCGAATGGAAATACGACGGCATGCGCGCCCAGCTGCTGCGCCGCGATGGCGTGAACTGGTTGTGGTCGCGCGGCGAAGAATTGATCACGGAGCGCTTTCCCGAGCTGGCACAGCTGGCCTTGCCGGAGGGTACGGTGCTCGATGGCGAAATCCTCGTCTGGCAGCCGGGCGAGGTGCCGGCGCCATTTGCCGATTTGCAACAGCGCATGGGCCGTAAGACGCTGCCTGCCAAGCTGCTGGCCGAGTTGCCGGCCGTTCTCGTGGCCTACGATGTGCTGGAAATGGATGGCGTCGATGTGCGCCAGCTGCCCCAGCTGGAACGGCGTGCGTTGCTGGAAACCCTGGTGGCCGCCGTGCGCTCTCCCACGCTGCGTCTGTCGCCGCGCATCGCTGCGGCAAGCTGGGACGCGCTGGCGGCCATCCGCAGCGAATCGCGGGCGCGCGGCGTGGAAGGCTTGATGCTCAAGGCTGTTGCGGCCGCGTATGGCGTGGGCCGCACGAAAGACGTGGGCACCTGGTGGAAATGGAAGATCGCCCCGTATGCCATCGACGCCGTGCTGATCTACGCCCAGGCGGGCCACGGCCGGCGCGCGTCGCTGTACACGGATTACACCTTTGCCGTGTGGGACGATGCTAGCGATGGCGAACCTGGCGAGGAACGCAAGCTGGTGCCGTTCGCCAAGGCGTATTCGGGCCTGACGGATGCGGAAATCGCGCAAGTCGATGCGGCCATTCGCAAGACGACGATAGAAAAATTCGGCCCCGTGCGCAGCGTCCAGCCGAGCATGGTGTTCGAGATCGGTTTCGAAGGCATCGCCGCCTCCAGCCGCCACAAGGCGGGCATCGCCGTGCGCTTTCCCCGCATCCTGCGCCGGCGCGAAGACAAGGCCATCGCCGATGCGGATACCCTGGCCACCCTGAAGGCCATGCTGGCGACCACTGCATGAGCAAGCGATGAGCAAAAGCACGCTGGCGCAGCGCATCGATGCCTGGTTTGCCGGGCGCGGCTGGACCATCTTTCCCTTCCAGCGCGCCGTCTGGCGCACTGCTGCACAGGGGCGCTCCGGCCTGCTGCATGCCAGCACGGGTTCCGGCAAGACGTATGCCGTCTGGTTCGGCGCCTTGCTGCGCGCCGAGCGCCTGCGAGGCAAGGGCAGAAAACAGGGACGAAAGCAGGGGTTGCGCGTGCTATGGATCACGCCCATGCGGGCGCTGGCGGCCGACACCGTGCGCGCATTGCAAGCCTCGGGCGTGGATCTCGCTCCCGGCTGGCGCATCGAGGCGCGCACGGGGGATACCAGCGCCGCGCAGCGGGCGCGGCAGGCGAAAGCCTGGCCCGAGGTGCTCGTCACCACGCCGGAAAGCCTGTCGCTGATGCTCAGCCAGATGGACGCGCAGGCACGCTTCAGCCTGCTGGAAACCGTGATCGTCGATGAGTGGCATGAATTGATGGGCAGCAAGCGCGGCGTGCAGGTGCAACTGGCGCTGGCCCGCTTGCGCCGCTGGAGTGCCACATTGATGACGTGGGGCTTGTCGGCCACCTTGGGCAATCTGCCGCAGGCGCAGGAGGTCTTGCTGGGCGAAGGCAGCGACGGCGTGCTGGTGGAAGGTAAAGTCAAGAAGCGCATCCTCGTCGACAGCCTGATTCCTGTGAACCCCACGCGCTTTCCCTGGGGCGGCCACCTGGGCATCCAGATGCTGCAGCCGTTGATCGCCGAGATCGAGGGCAGCGCCACCACGCTGGTGTTTACGAATACGCGTTCGCAGGCCGAGCTGTGGTACCAGCACCTGCTCGACGCACGGCCGGACTGGGCGGGATTGATCGCCCTGCACCACGGTTCGCTGGACCGCGAAGTGCGCGAGTGGGTCGAGCAGCATTTGAAGACGGGCGAACTGAAAGCCGTCGTGTGCACCTCCAGCCTGGATCTGGGCGTCGATTTCCTGCCCGTCGAACGGGTGCTGCAGGTGGGCAGCGCGAAGGGCATCGCCCGGCTGGTACAGCGGGCCGGGCGCAGCGGCCACGCGCCGGGACGGATTTCGCGCGTCACTCTGGTGCCCACCAACAGCCTGGAATTGCTGGAAGCGGCCGCTGCCCGCGCTGCCTTGGCGCAAGGCCACCTGGAAGCGCGCCCCGTGCCGGACAAGCCTCTCGACGTGCTGGTGCAGCACCTGGTGACGATCGCTCTGGGCGGCGGCTTCGAGTCGGCGGGGCTGTACGACGAAGTGCGCGCCGCCTGGTCGTATCGCCACCTGACGCCAGATGAGTGGCAATGGGCGCTCGATTTCGTGGCCCGCGGCGGGCAAAGCCTGACCGTGTATCCGGAATACCGGAGAGTGCTGCCCGATGATGACGGCGTGTACCGCGTGCCGGATGCAGCCCTGGCGCGGCGCCACCGCATGAGCATCGGCACCATCGTGTCGGAGGCGGCGATCCAGGTCAAGTTCCTGGGCGGCGCACGGATCGGCAGCATCGAGGAATCGTTCATCGCGCGCCTGAAGCAGGGCGACCATTTTTTGTTTGGCGGGCGCATCCTGGAATTTGTGCGCGTGCACGAGATGACGGCGTATGTGCGGCGCGCAACAGGCAGCCGGGGCGCCGTGCCGCGCTGGCAGGGCGGCAAGATGCCGCTGTCGTCGGAACTGGCGCATGCCGTGCTGGACCAGTTGCAGCTGGCGCAGGAAGGCCGTGCCAGCGGGCCGGAAATGCGCGCGCTGGCGCCGCTGCTGGCCATCCAGCAGACATGGTCCAGCCTGCCCACGCGCACCAGTCTGCTGGTGGAAACCTTGTCCAGTCGCGAAGGCCAGCACCTGTTCGTGTATCCGTTTGCGGGCCGCTCGGTGCACCTGGGCCTCGCTTCCCTGCTCGCTTACCGCATCGCGCGCATGCAACCGGCGACCTTGTCGATCGCCGTCAACGATTACGGCTTTGAATTGCTGGGCATGGCCGATATCGCTTTTGCGCCGCTGTTGACGGCCGCCAGCGGCGCCGATATTGCCCTGTTCAGCACGGACAACTTGCTGCAAGACGTGCTGGCCAGCCTGAACGCGACGGAATTGTCGCAGCGGCGCTTCCGCGAAATTGCCCGCATCGCCGGCCTCGTGTTCCAGGGCTATCCAGGTCAGCCGAAAAGCGCGCGCCAGCTGCAAGCGTCGTCCTCGCTGTTCTTTGAAGTGTTCCGCAAGCACGACGCGGCCAATTTGTTGCTCACGCAGGCGCAGCGCGAAGTGCTGGAACAGGAACTGGAACTGACGCGCTTGCGCGCCACCTTGCGCGAGCTGCACGCCCGACGCATCAGTCTGCAGCCTTTGGAGCGTGCCTCGCCGTTTGCCTTCGGCCTGATGGTCGAGCGTTTCCGCGAACAGCTGACGACGGAAAAACTGTCGGACCGGGTGGCGCGCCTGGTGAGCGCGCTGGAAAAGGCGGCCGCATGAATGGCCAGCGCCCAGCGCATTGCGTGGTGGAACTGGCTGGCGAGCTGGTGTGGCTACTGGCGCACAAGGCCGTGTACTGGCCGGCGCGCAAGATGCTGATTATCGCCGACATCCATTTCGGCAAGGCGGCCGCGTTTCGCGCGCTGGGCGTGCCCGTGCCGCGCGGCACCACCACGCAAAACCTGCTGGCGCTGGACGCCTTGCTGGCCAGCCATGTTTGCGAGGAAATCGTCTTTCTCGGCGACTTTCTGCACGCGCGCGCCGCGCATGCGCACGCCACCGTGGCGGCCATGCTGGCCTGGCGCACGCGCCATCCGGACGTGCGCCTGACGGTGGTGCGCGGCAACCACGATGCGCATGCTGGCGATCCGGCCAGCGCACTGGGTATCGGCATGGTGGACGAACCGCACAATGTGGGCAATCTGTCCTTCTGCCATCACCCGGACACCGTCGCGCCTGGCTATGTGCTGGCCGGTCACATGCATCCCGTGTTTCAATTGCGCGCGGACAGGAAGGGCTTGCGCCTGGCGTGTTTCCTGCTGGGCCGGCAGCGTGCCATTTTGCCATCATTTGGCGCCTTTACTGGCGGCCATGCGGTGCAGCCAGCCGCTGGCGAGCGCGTGTATGTGACGGCGGACGCGGCGATTTTCGCGATACCCGCCAACTGCTGAGTATTTGGTACTTTTGGTGGAAAACTAAAAGTAACTCTGCCACCACAGGCGGGACTCATCCTACATGCGCTCTTGCCATCCTCCTATTTCTTGCGTCCCATGTGCGCACTAAGATGAGGCTTCCCTTGCCGTGCGAGGGGGAAGAATTGCATGGTTTGCACTGTTTTCTGATTCATCGATCCAGGAGATCATCATGGCCACATCGAGCGACAATAAACAGCAAGGTAGTAAAGCCGGTAGTAGCAGTAGCAGTAGCAGTGGCGGCAACAAGCAAAGCGATACCAGCAAGCGTGGCTTCGCGTCCATGGACCCCGCCCAGCAGCGCGAAATCGCCAGCGAAGGCGGACGTGCCGCGCATGAAAAGGGCACGGCGCATGAATTCACGTCGGAAGAAGCGCGCCGCGCAGGCAGCCAAAGCCACAAAAACGATGCCAGCCGGCAAAGTGCCGCCAGTGCCAGCGGTGCGCGTACCAATCCAGGCATGAAGCAGGATGGCAACCGCGACAGTGGCAACAAGCAAAGCGGCGGTGCGGGTTCGGGGACGGGCTCGTCCGGTTCGCGCAACAAGTAAGGGGAAGCGATAGCAAGGCAGGCCTGGCCGGCGGGAATCGCGCATTGCCGCTGGCCAGTCGCGGCCATTTTCGGCCAGCCGCAAAATTTTGATGCAATGCAGCAGGCATGGACTATGATGAAGTAGCTGCGCCGGTCACGGCCAATTCGCAGTCAATGTGCAAAATTCGCAGTCAATGTGCAATCAACTCGCACTCACGATCAGGGAGAAGATGATGGGCAACTCCACTACGCCGCAGCCCGGCAATAGCCAGGGCGGCACGCCTTCCACGGCAGGCAGCAAGCAAAGCACGGCCGAGTCGGCCGAGAGCTTTGTGCTGGTCGATAGCGAGCAAGGACTCGATATCGGCGACGATCTGTTTTCCATCGGCGAAGTGCGGCGCGCCGACCGCTTGCCCCATCATCAGTCAGGCTCCGCCGGGCAGAGCAGGCAGAGCGCCGACGATGCACCCGACACCACGGGCAGCACCGGCGTCTGACCGGGTCGCCTATCTTTCTTCGCTCCCGGACCATCCCCGCTGGGCCAGTTGCAAGACGTGTTCGCGCACGTCGGCTGGCCATTCCTGTACGCACGCCAGGAAAGCCGGCTGCTTGCCGGCGAACAGGGCGCGGGTGGCTTCCTCGAATCCGGGCGCATCGCCGGCCAGCGCGTTCATGACTTGATAGGCCGCTTCGCGCGCCTGTCGCTGCTCGTCGTGCGCCTTGTTGCTGCGCTGTGCTTGTTCCACCAGTTTGCGCAAGGCCACGGAGGCGCCGCCCGGCTGCGTCGCCAGCCATTCCCAGTGACGGGGCAGCAGGGTGATTTCGCGCGCCACCACGCCCAGCTTCGGGCGGCCCGGCGTGCGCGGGGGCAGGGGTGCGTCTTCCTGCGGCGCTGGCGCCTCCTCGGCTTCGCGTGGCAGGCGCTGCAGCACATCTGCCAGGCTGCCGTGCAGGTTCAGGTCGACCTGGCTGCCGCTCGTGTCGTCGAAGATCAGGATTTGCGCCCCGGGATCGCGCGTCACCCATTCTTTCAGTGTCTGGGCCACCGCACGCAAGGTGCCGCTGGCAACTTTGTGTGGACCCGCAAAGGCGGTGAGTTGTCTGGGTGCGTGCATGTCTTGCCTCCAATGCGTGACGATGCACGCAATTTTACCCGGATCAAATTAAAAATCAATAACACCCGGGTAAAATGTGGCGGCCCTGCTACAGGTCGACCCGGCCGTGTTCACCCAGGTCTTTCGGTGGCTCACCCGTGATGGCGGCCTTGGCCATTGCATAGAATTGCATCATCTTGCTGGCGCTGCTATCCCAATATTCGGCCGACTGGATCGTCACCTTGATCAGCGACAGCTTCGGATCGTCGAGCCCGCCCGGGAACCAGGCTTTCATCAACGGATTCCACAGCTCTTCCGCCTTGGCCCGGTCTTTCAGCAGATGTGCATGGCCGCAGACGGACACATACAGGCTGTCGCCCGTGTCGACAAAGCTGACATTGACTTGCGGATTGTTCAGCAAATCGCGCGTGTAGGCGGCCTCGTCCGAGACAAAAAACCAGATTTGCCCAGCATTGTCGACCTGCTGCTGCGTCAGGGGCCGGCTGGTCAGGGTGCGCATGTCGTCGCTGGTGGTCAACATGCCGAATTTGACGTCCTTAATCTTGGCCGCGATGCTGGCCAATTGTTCGCTGGAATACGCTTGCATGGGGTGCTCCCTTGATGGTTGTCCTGAACAACAGCATAGGCGGGTGTTGCATGCGGCTCTGTACGGCAGCTTACGTAGTGGGGCTGCTTTGTTTCAAAGCTGTTACAAAACGCTGGCCTGGCGGGGCGCCCATGTATTGACTTAATAAATGATAATCATTATCATTTGTTTGAAACGATGGGCATAAACTTTGATTGAAGGATGGGAATGAAGCACACTGACTTGTCGCGCCACCTGGCTCGCTCCTTGCCGGGAGCCCTCGATGGGTAATGCGGGCACCGCAGACAAGGCCAGGAACAATGCCAGCCGCGCCGTCTGGCTGAAGAACTTGCATCAATGGCACTGGATCAGCTCGGCACTTTGCCTGCTGGGCATGTTTTTGTTCGCCATCACCGGCATCACCCTGAATCATGCCAGCCAGATCGAGGCCAAGCCATCGATCACGCGCCAGAAGGCGCAGTTGCCGGCCCCATTGGTCACCGAACTTGCCGCGTATGCCGCCCGGCATGATGGTGCCAACGCGCCCATGCCGGCCGCTGCCGAGACCTGGCTCAAGCAGCAATGGTCGCTCAATGCGGGCGGGCGGCCCGCCGAATGGAGCGTCGACGAAGTGTATTTGCCGCTGCCCAAGGCCGGTGGCGACGCCTGGGTGCGCATCGGCCTGGAAGACGGCGCGGCCGAATATGAATTGACGGACCGGGGCTGGGTGTCCTGGCTCAACGATGTGCACAAGGGCCGCAACACGGGCGTGGCCTGGAACTGGTTCATCGATATTTTTGCCGGCGCCTGCATCGTGTTTTGCCTGACGGGTTTATTGATTTTGAAGTTCCACGCGGCCAACCGGCCATTTACCTGGCCGATGGTTGGCCTCGGTATCTTGATACCCTGCGCGATCGCCTTGCTGTTTATCCACTGATCGTTTTCACTTTCTTTTTTACAGGCACACCATGAAATTACGCTACTCCCTGGCGCTTGGCCTTCCCCTGATCGGCACTTCGGCGATGGCGGCCGACCTGGCCCTCAAGCTTGAAATCCCGCAACTGAACGTGGCGGAATATCACCGTCCCTACGTGGCTGCGTGGCTGGAAACGGCCGATCAAAAAGTCGTCGGCAACCTGACGGTGCTGTATGACGTGAAAAAGAAAGACAAGGCGGGAGAGAAATGGCTGAAAGACATGCGCCAATGGTGGCGCAAGAGCGGCCGCGACCTGGCCATGCCCGTTGACGGCGTCAGCGGCGCCACGCGCGCGCCGGGCGAACATACCCTGACTTTCCCGGGTGCCAAGGCCTTGCTCGACAAGCTGCCGGCCGGTGAATACCAGGTGGTGGTGGAAGCGGCGCGCGAAGCGGGCGGACGCGAACTGGTGCGTGTGCCATTCCAGTGGCCGCTGAAATCGGCCCAGTCCGTTCCTGGCAAAGGCAAGGAAGAACTCGGTAATGTCGTCGTCCAACTCAAACCATAAGGCGCCTCTATCATGTTGAAGCAACTCAATAAACCGCTGATCGCCCTGGCCCTGGCCGGCCTGGCCATGAACGCACACGCCCATCGGGGCTGGATGGTGCCATCGAGCACGATGGTGGAAAGCAAGGATGCCTGGGTGACGGTGGACGCCGCCATCTCCGATGGCCTGTTCGAGATCGACCACCAGCCGCTGCGCCTTGACGCGCTGCAAGTGATCGGCCCGGATGGCGCGAAAGTGGCGCCGGCGAATACCGTCACGGGCCGTTTGCGCAGCGTCTTCGACGTGAAGATGGAAAAGCCGGGCACGTATAAGGCGGCCATCGTGTCGCAAAACGTGATGGCCAGCTACAAGCAAAATGGCGAGCAGAAACGTTTCCGCGGCAACGAGGAAACCTTCAAGAAAGACATGCCGGCCGATGCGCAAGACGTGAAAATCACGCGCACGGCCAGCCGCCTGGAAACTTTCTTCAGCAATGGCGAGACCAGCACGGAAGTGTTCAAGCCGACGGGCGTGGGCCTGGAATTCGTGCCGGTGACCCATCCGAACGACTTGCGCGCGGGCGAAAAAGCCACGTGGCGCTTCCTGGTCGATGGCAAGCCGGCAGCCAACCAGGCCTTCAGCCTGGTGCCCGGCGGCGTGCGCTACCGTGGCGTGCTGGGGGAAATTCGCCAGAGCACCGATGCCAAGGGCGAGATCACGTTGACGTTGCCGGCGGCAGGCATGTATTACCTGAGCAGCACCTGGCCAGCGGCCGCTCCGGCCGTGGCCGGCCAGCCGCCAGCCATGCCCGAGCGCCGCATGACGTACGCGGCTACCGTGGAAGTGCTGCCGCAGTAAGCGGCGGCGTCTTCACGAGAGCGCCGATGCGCCGGGTCCTGTTGCCGCAGCATATTTCCGATCAGGTCGCGCCGCCCGGCGCCGCGATCCGGGACTTGCGCGGCCTGGCTATGGGCACCAGCTGGTCGGTGCGCCTGCTGGAGACCGCCATGCCGGGACGCGCGGGCAGCGCCGATTTGCAGCAGGGCTTGCAGCAGCAGCTGGATCTTGTTGTGGCGCAAATGAGCCACTGGAGCGACGCGTCCGACCTGGGCCGCTTCAACCGGGCCGAGCCCGGTAGCTGGCACAGCCTGCCCGCCGCCTTTTGCGAGGTGCTGGGCTTTGCCATGCACGTATCGCAAGCGTCCGGCGGCGCGTATGACCCGTGCGCGGGTGCGCTCGTCAACCTGTGGGGCTTCGGTCCCTGCAACCGCTACGATCAGCCCGGTTTCCTGCCGCCGAAAGACGATACCGTGGCGCTGCTGCTGTCGCAGCGCCAGCACCGCCGCCTGGAACTGGACTTGCCGGCCCGCCGCGTGCGCCAGCCCGGCGGTTTGCGACTGGATTTGTCCGCCGTGGCCAAGGGCTATGGCGTGGACCGCCTGGCCCGCTACCTGGACAGCCAGGGCATCCACCATTACCTGGTCGAAGTGGGCGGCGAGCTGCGCGGCGCCGGCAGCAAGCCCGACGGCCAGCCGTGGTGGGTGCTGCTGGAACAGGTCGATGGCGCCGCCGATAGTGCCGGGAATACACAGCATCCCGCAGAAATGCTGCTGGCGCTGCACGGCTTGTCCGTGGCCACTTCGGGCGATTACCGGCGTTTCTTCCAGGACGGTACAGTGCGTTTCTCACACACCATTGATCCGCGCAGCGGCATGCCGATCAGCAATCAACTCGCTTCCGTCACCGTCGTGCACGCCGAGTGCATGGCAGCCGACGCCTGGTCGACGGCGCTGACCGTACTGGGCTTGGATGCCGGCATGGCGCTGGCCGAAGAGCAGGGCCTGGCCGCGCGCTTCCTGCAGCGCGACGGCCATGGCTACCACGAAATGCTGAGCAGCCACATGCTGGCCATGCTCGATGAATGAACCATTAACTCCATGATTTTTACGCACGATACGACTCGGCTGGCCTTGCTGGCCGCCCTGTCCCTCAGTTATGCGGGCGTGTGCCTGGCACCCTGGCTGCGCGCGCGCGCCAGGCGCCGCGCCGCCGCTGCCGCCAGGGTGGCGCTGGCCAACAGCCCCGCCTGGCTGGTGGCGTATGCGAGCCAGACGGGCAATGCCGAGGAACTGGCAACGCAAACGGCGCAGAGCTTGCAACTGGCCGGCATTCCCGTGCGCCTGTGCGCGCTGGTCGAAGTCACGGCCATTGATCTGCAGCAATCCGAACGGGCCTTGTTTTTGGTCAGCACCTATGGCGAAGGCGATGCGCCCGACAATGCGGCCGCCTTCATGGGCAGGCTGATGACGGGCGAGCTGGCGCTGCCGCAATTGCATTACGCCGTGCTGGCCCTGGGCGACCGCAGCTACGGTCACTTCTGCGGCTTCGGCCGCTCGCTCGATGCCTGGCTGGCGGCGCAGGGTGCCTCGCGCCTGTTCCCGTGCATCGAGGTCGACCGCAGCGCCAGCGCCGCCATCGAGCAATGGTTCCAGCACCTGAGCCATCTGGCCGGCACCAGCGACGCGCCCGACTGGAGCGCCCCTGCCTTTGGCGACTGGCGTTTGACGGGCCGGCATTTGCTTAATCCTGGCAGCGCCGGTGGCGCCATCTACCATGTGGAACTGGCACCCGTGGCGGGTGCCTTGCCTGACTGGCAGTCGGGCGACCTGGTGCAGGTGGCCGCGCCCGCGGATTCCGCCCAGCCGCGCGAGTATTCGATCGCCTCGATCCCGCGCGATGGCAGCGTGCACCTGCTGGTGCGCCAGCATGCGCATCCCGATGGCAGCCTGGGACTGGCCTCGGGCTGGCTGACGGCGCAGGCGTCTGTGGGCGACGTGGTGCAGCTGCGCTTGCGCCAGCACCGGCGTTTCCGCCTGGAAGACAATGCCCAACGGCCATTAATTCTGATTGGCAACGGCAGCGGCATCGCCGGCCTGCGTGGCCACCTGAAGAGCCGCGTGCTGGCGGGACAGCGGCGCAACTGGCTGATCTTTGGCGAGCGCAACGCTGCCCACGATTTCCATTATCGCGAGGAAATTGAAGGCTGGCACGCCAGCGGCGACTTGCCGCGCCTGGACCTGGCGTTTTCGCGTGACCAGACGGAGCGCACCTACGTGCAGGACCGCCTGCGCGGCAATGCCGACGAAGTCAAATTGTGGCTGGAGCAGGGCGCCGCCATCTACATCTGCGGCAGCCTGGCCGGCATGGCGGGCGGCGTTGACCAGGCCCTGCAAGAGATGCTGGGCCGGGCCGCGCTCGATGCGCTGGCGGCAGAAGGGCGCTACCGGCGCGACGTGTACTGAGTTTTTGACGCCGCCAGCGCGTTCGCGCGGCGACCGTTATCATGATAGGTTCATCCGAGGAGAACCATCATGAGCGACAGCATTTACGACATTCCCCTGCGCCGCATCAATGGCGAGCCCGCCAGCCTGGACGCGTATCGCGGCAAGGTGGTGCTGGTGGTCAATGTCGCCTCCGCCTGCGGCTTGACGCCGCAGTACGAAGGACTGGAAAAACTCTACGCCGACAAGCAGGCCGAGGGCCTGGTGGTGGCCGGTTTTCCCGCGAATGAATTCGGCGCGCAGGAGCCGGGCAGCAATGCCGAGATCGCGGACTTTTGCCGCGGGACCTACGGCGTGCAATTTCCCCTGTTTCAAAAAATCGTCGTCAAGGGACCGGGCCAGCATCCGTTGTACCAGCGCCTGGTGCAGGAGCAGCCGCAGGCGCAGGAAAAGCCGGGCAGCGATTTCCGCGCCAGGCTGGCCGGCTACGGCATCACGCAAGAGCAGCCCAGCGACGTGCTGTGGAATTTCGAGAAGTTTTTGATCAGCAAGGATGGCACGGTGGTGGGGCGTTTCTCGCCCGACACCACGGTCGACGATGCCATCCTGCGCGAGGCCATCGACCGCGAGCTGCAGGCCTGAGCGTATCGACGGCGCTTGCCGCGCCGCCTTTGTTACTCCGCCGTGTTCAGCGCGGCCGGTTCCATTTCCCCGCTTACTTCCTGCAAGCCGCGCGCCAGGCTGGAGATGCTGGGGTTGTCGATGAAGACGCAGCGCTTGCCCGTGCGCTTGCAATAATCTTTCACGCGCCAGTAGGCGCTGTGGCTGATGCAGCCCGTCTGGCAAATCACCAGGTCGGCCGCCGCCAGGCTCGAATCGAGCAGGTTGGCATTGTCTTCCAGGCCGCCGTCGTGGTGGGCGAACTGCGCGCCCACGCGCTCGATCAGGGCGCGGTAGGTGGCGACATTGCCGCTGCGCCCCCCCACGCATAGCACGCTTTGATCGACCAGGCGGATCGGCATTTTCAGCTTGCCGCCCGTCGGCACTTCCAGCTTAGGAGCCGGTGGCGGCACGGCGGCGCTTGGACGTGGCTGGGCCTGCTTCAATTCCGTGATTTGCTGGCGCAATTCCTTTTCGCGCTCATCCATTTGCGCCAGGCGTTCGACCAGACGCGTGCGCGATTCCAGCGCCGGGATGGCGGCCTGCAGTTGCGCCAGATCAAAGCGCAAGCCGTCGATAACGCTATCCTTGCCGATCGATTCAGCCCGCGTGCGCAGCAGCACGGCTTCCTGGCGTTCCAGTTCGCCCGTTTTTTCCATCAGCATGGCCTGGCTGCGCTGTTGCAGCTTGGTCAGTTCGTGCGTCAGGCGCGCATTTTCTTCCTGCAAGGCCGTAAATTTGCCCATGTCGGCGCGCACGCAGGCACCGGCCTGGTGCTGGATCATGTGCAAGTCGCGGCACATCTGCTCTTCCAGCTCGGCGTCGCAGCGCGGATGCGTGAGGCCGGCCCAGAAGGCGCCCGACACGTCGCCGTTGGCGACGGCCGTGCGCCACAGTTGCGCTACCTGTTCCGTGGTCTTGGCGCCGCGAAAGCGCAGGATCACGGGGGCGTAGCGGCGTTCGAGTTCCTTTTGCAGGGCTTCGGACAGGCGGTTGCGCGCACCGCATTCCGTCACGGCGCCCACGTGCACTTCGTAGTCGTCGGCCAGCACGCGCCCACCCGTCATTTTGCCCACCAGCTTGCGCAGGTAGCCCAGCGGCAGGCCCACGCCGACCAGCGGGCAATGGCAGGTATGCGACAGTTCCCACATTCGCCGGCGGCGCGAAGCGAGTGCGGCCGTTTCGGCCTCGCCGCTGGAACAATTGCTGATGACGGGCAGGGACTGGTCTTTGTCACACATGGCGATATCCTGTTAGGCGGTGGGGTGTCGAAGAAAAATTATTGCGGCAGGGGCGAGGCAGGGCGCTTGGCGCTCAGCAGGCATGCCAGGCGCTCAAACAAGGTGGACTTGGGCGGCGCGGGGCGGTGCAGCGCCACCAGCGTGGCCCATTGCTGCGACAACTGCTGGCAGGTCGCTTGCAGCACGGGGCCCAGGTCGGACGAGCTGGACAACACTTGCAGATGGCGTTCGATGACGCCCGCCAGTTTCTCGCAGGGACTGCCCGCATGGTAGTGCGACATCAGGTGCAGCACGGCCGACAGCAGTAATTCAGGCTGTTGGCCCTGCGGGGACGGAAACATCGGGGAAGGTCTGTCGTTCGCCATCAAACACTCCTGTGCGGTGGTTTGGCTGGCTGCGCG
The DNA here is from genome assembly GCF_051380775.1 of Janthinobacterium pasteuri. Lineage (NCBI taxonomy): Bacteria > Pseudomonadati > Pseudomonadota > Betaproteobacteria > Burkholderiales > Oxalobacteraceae > Janthinobacterium > Janthinobacterium pasteuri. The sequence continues at coordinate 80,292 of NZ_JBNYXS010000021.1, forward strand.
CACGGAGCGCGACTGGCTGGCGAGTGTGGTGACTGGCTGCCGTGCTGCTTCAGGCAGTCAGGATCAGCTTGTTCAATTGGGTGACGCGCAGGCGATAGATCTTGCCGCTGTGCTCAATCTCCACTTCGCGGCCCTGCTGCAGCAGCGCTTCGCTGGTGATGCGGCGCGCCGGTTGCGCCATGCTGACGGGAGGACGGACATGGGCGGTAGCGGCATCCTGGATCAAGGCTGGTTTTGAGCTTTGCATGTTGGGCTTTCTTTGTCTCAGTTGAGAATGATTCGTATTTGCATTATTGTTGAATGTGGCCCGAAAAGCAAGGCTTATTTGTGCGAAATTTGCGCTTTTTTATGCCGCCAGGGCAGCTGGGATGAGAGGGCTGTGCAAAGGCGGCCGCAGGCGCGGCGCGGAAGGGGAGCGGCAGCAAAAAAGACCCGGCAAGGCGGTGCGCGCCTTGGTCGGGTCAAGCCTGTGCCAAGCTTGAAGTAAACGGGACGGTATTAAATAGTGGCCAGCAATTGTGCCGAGGCGGTGGTGGTGGTGGTGGTGGTGGCGGCCTTGAGCTTGGCGGCGGCCAGCTGCTTGGCGCGCGAACGCGAGGGCGGCAAACGGCGCAGGGTTTTCAGGGCGTCCGCATCCTTGATGCCGATGGTGCGCTGGTCGACCGTGATCAGGCCGATTTCATTGAAGGCGGACAGGGTGCGGCTGACCGTTTCCAGGGTCAGGCCCAGGTAGCTGCCGATTTCATGGCGCGTCATGCGCAGATTGAACAGCTTGCTCGAGTAGCCCATCTGCGCGAAGCGGTCGGCCAGCGAGACGAGGAAACGCGCCACGCGGGCCTCGGCGCTGAGGGCCCCCAGCATGCCGATCATCGCCTGTTCGCGCACCAGTTCGCGGCTCATCACGCCATACATGACATTTTCCAGTTCCAGGTGCACGCGGCCCAGCGCCGTCAGCTTCTTGAATGGCAGCAGGATCAGGTCGCAGTCGGACAGGGCCACCGCTTCCGAGGAGTAATGGCGCGAGTGGATGCCATCGACGCCCAGCATGTCGCCCTTCATGGGAAAGCTGAGTACCTGCTCATTGCCGAACTCGTCGATGAGCACGGTTTTCAGGAAGCCCGAATTGACGATATACAGGGTGTCGAAGGGCTGGCCGATGGTGTGCACGCGCTGGCCCGTCTTGAATTGCACGTGCTGGAACAGCAGTTCGTCGGCGGCGATGGTGCAGGCGCTGGAGATATGCAGCAGGTCGCACACCTCCTTCAGGTTCGACCAGAGCCGACCTTGGCGCTGGCGCCCCGCTTCCATTGTAGAGGACGGGGGCAGTGATGGAGCGGCAGCGCGGGTTTCAGGCGTTTGCGTGGACAGCATGTTCATCTCCTGGTAACAGGTAGTTCAGAGTTGAATGACAAGGTGCACAGGGCGGCGGGCAGGGAAAGGGCGGCGCGCGTCCAGGCGTGTGAATCTCGATTCGCTGAAGACTTGCTGTGTGATGAAGTAACTTCCCAGCAACTTGATGACTGGTTTCAGTATGCCAACAACCGTATGCAATTAATATCAGCAGTGGCTGAATATGGCAGTAGGAGCTGTGGCAATTGATGTAGGATTGTTCCTACGCGCTGGCGCGCACGGTCAGGTCTTGAAGGGGGACAGCAGGCGGTGCGCCACGGCTTACTGGACCATTTCCGACAGCGAACTCATGCCCATCTTTTGCATGATGCGCGTCTTGTGTGTACTCACCGTCTTCACGCTCAGGTGCAGATTGTTGGCGATTTCCGTGATCGACTTGCCCGCCACCAGCAGGGAAAAGACTTCGAACTCGCGGTCCGAAAGCTGTTTGTGCAGCAAGCTTTCATTCGGCATCATGATGTTGAGCACGAGCTGTTCTGCCACCTCGGCGCTGATGTAGGGGCGCCCCGACGCCACCTTGTGGATGGCGCCCACCAGCTGGGTGCCCGCGCTTTCCTTGGTCAGATAGCCTTGCGCGCCGGCGCGGATGGCGCGCACCGCATATTGCTCTTCCTCGTGCATGGTGAGGATCAGGATGGCCAGCTTGGGCGCCTCGCTGCGGATTTGCCGGATCAGGTCGACGCCGCTGCGGCCCGGCATCGACAGGTCGAGCAGCAACAGGTCGAAGCCGCCCTGGCGTATGTGGTTGAGTACCTCAAAGCCGTCGATGGCTTCGCCCACGATGTCGATGTCCGGCGCGCCGTCAAGGATGCGCTTCAATCCTTCTCGCATGATGGTGTGGTCGTCGGCAATCACAATACGTATCATAGGCGCGCAATCTGGAAGCGTGTAATTGGCCCTGGCCGTTTAGTTGCGGCCGGCCTGGTGTTAAAAAACAAGAAACGTTGTCATTTTAATCGAAATGGCCGCAGTTTTGCCTTTTACCCAATCTGTTACCCAATCTTTTACCCAATATATGGGCTGCGGCGGCCTGCGTGGCCATCTTACCTCTTACTTGGATGGGGGTTCCTTGATCAGCCTATGTACGAGCACTGGCAATGTCGAGTGCGACAGCACTTTGTTGGTCACGCTGCCGAGCAGCAATTGCCCCCAGCCGCTGCGTCCATGCGAACCCATGAAAATCAGGTCGCATTGCTGCAATTGCGCCACTTCCACAATTTTCAGGGCGGGGCTGTCGGAAAAGGCGGTCAGGCCCGTCGCTTCCAGGCCCCGCTTGGCGGCCGCGTCGAGGATGGGCTGCCAGTGGTCGGCACCCGCCTTGCGCATGGCGATGCGGTATTCCTCCTCGCTGGGATAGCTTGGTGGAATGATTTCGATGTACACCGGATACTGGTATTCGGGCGCAACGTACACGGCAAGGATGTCGGCTTGCATCTGTTCGGCAAAGGCAACGCCGGCACAGGCCGTCAGGTTGGAGACGGTGGAGCCGTCCGTAGCGATCAGAATTTTCTTATACATGGCAGGTCCTTTGGCGGTGGCTCAGCGCGCGCAACGCCCCTTATTGTAGGCGCGACGGCAGCATGGTATTCATGTAAAGACTTGATAATTATCAATACTATTGCACCTTCAGTATAGGCAACATTGGTAGAAAGATCGTGTTTTAGCCGCAACGATATTCTTGGCGCACCGTTGCGCAGGCGCCCGCGAGCAGGATTTCTTGTGCGGCGCGTGGTCTTGCAGGCACGCCAATGGTAGTATTTCAAAATACAACGGCTGGAACACTTATTTCCTGACGGAAAAGCTCTTATGGACCAGCTTTACACCAGGAAGCGCGTTTTGAGATTTACCAACAGGGCGGCGCCCTGCTACACTCGCACCATCGCAGCGGTATTGCCTCAAATCATCTTAATCGAGAAATTGTGGGTATCAGTCTGTAAAACGCACAGTTCAGGCGGAATTTTGACAAATTATGGAGAAGCAGGGATATGACCAACGCCGCTGATGATTTCGATGCATTATTCGATGAAGTATCTGCGCAAAGTGCGGCCGCTCCCAAGCCCGCGCCTGCCGCAGCGCCCGCAGCCGTGATCGCGGACGACGATTTTGACGCGCTGTTCGACTCGGTGTCGGCCAGCGCCGCCGTGCCGGCAGCGGCAGCGGAAGCGCCAGTCGCCGCCGCACCGGAAGCGCCCCCGGCAGCTGCCGCAGGCGTGCCTGACGAAGCGGCCGATCCGGTTGACCAGTCCGACAAGCCGATGTTCGAACGCCTGGGTGGCATCGTGCGCTTGCTGCACGATTCGCTGCGCGAACTGGGCTACGACAAGGCATTGACGGAAGCGTCGTCGCAGATCGTCGATGCCCAGGACCGCCTGGAATATGTCGCCACGCTGACGGAACAGGCTGCCAACAAGGTCCTGAATACGCTCGACGAAGGCATGCCGGCGCAAGATGTGCTGTCGAAGAAAGCCAAGGACATGGACAGCCGCTGGACGGCGCTGTTCGATGGCAAGCTGAGCCTGGAAGAATTCAAGGCCCTGGCCGGCGACTCGCGCCAGTTCGCGCAAGCCGTTGCCGAGGCAACGGAAGCGGAAAAAGCGCGCTTGCTGGAAATCATGATGGCGCAGGACTTCCAGGACATCACGGGCCAGCTGATCAAAAAAGTGGTCAACATCACCAAGACGGTGGAGCACGAACTTGCCCAGCTGCTGCGCGACAACGCGCCGGCCGAGGTGCGCGAAAAACTGGCGCAAAAGCCGGTGCCGCTGATGCAGGGCCCGTCCGTGCCGTCGGTGGCGCTGGACCAGGATAATGTAGACGACCTTCTTGCGGATTTGGGATTCTAATGGACGATATGCTCAAGGATTTCGTCGTTGAGGCGATGGATCTTGCGGTTAATGTTGAAGAGCACTTATTGCGCCTCGAGCGTGATCCTGACAACAAGGAAACACTGAATGCCGTGTTTCGTTCCTTCCACACCATCAAGGGTGGCGCCGGTTTCATGGGCTTGCCCGCGCTGGTGGCGGCCTGCCATCTGACGGAAAATCTGTTCGACGCCTTGCGCACGGGCGCCGCGCCGGTGACCCCGATCGCCATCGAGGCGGCGCTGCAAGCATCCGGTTTCGTGGCCGACCAGCTGACGGAACTGGCCAATGGTGCCGCGCCGGAAAGCTTGCCAGCCATGCCGGAAGAGCTGGAACACATCCTCACGAACGCCATCGAAGGCAAGGGCATGGACGCACACGCGCCTGCCGCCGCCGTGGTGGCGGAAGCCGCCGTGGTCGTTGCCGAGGTCGCCGCAGTTGTGGTGGCCGCGCCTGCCGCCGTTGCCACCGCCAGCGCCGATGGCCTGGACTGGGAAGGCATGTATAACACCGTCGTGCCCGAGGCTAGCCGGCTCGCTGCCGCACCAGTGTCCGCCATCGCTGCTGCTCCTGCCGCCGTGGTCGCGGCGCCGGCCGCTGCCGCCAAGCCGGCCGGCAAGGCATGGGATGGCGTGGACCGCCGTGAAGAGCGGCCGGAAGTGCGCCATGCCGCGCCCGTCAAGGAAGATAGCATCCGTGTCGACGCCGTCAAGCTCGACGCGCTGCTGGAAGTGGCCGGCGAGTCGGTGCAGGCTGCCAACCAGGCAGCCGTGCTGCTCGAACGCTTGCTGCAATTCAAATTCGAAGGCCAGGCCGCTACCCTGATGGCGACCCTGGCGGAAACCCTGGAACGCGCTTCACGCTACTCGACCGAACTGCAGCGTGCCACGCTGGCCACGCGCATGCAGCCCGTGGGTCGACTGTTCCAGAAATTCCCGCGCCTGGTGCGTGAACTGGCGAAGGATCTGGGCAAGGATGTCGAGCTCACTATCGAAGGCGCGGAGACGGAAGTCGACCGCGTGGTGGTCGACAGCCTGTACGATCCGCTCGTGCACATGCTGCGCAATTCGCTCGACCATGGCGTCGAATCGCCGGAAGCGCGCCTGGCTGCCGGCAAGCCCGCCAAGTCGTATATTTCGCTGAAGGCCTGGCAGGAAGCCAACAGTGTCATGATCGTGCTGCAGGATGATGGCAAGGGCATGGACCCAGCCTTCCTGCGTAGCAAGGCCCAGCAAAAGGGCTTGATCAGCGAAAACGCGCAATTGAGCAACGATGAATGCTTCCAGCTGGTGTTCCTGCCGGGCTTCTCGACCAAGGAAGTGGCCTCCAGCGTCTCCGGACGCGGCGTAGGCATGGACGTGGTCAAGACGGCCGTGGAGAAAAACCGCGGCGCCATCCACATCGAGTCGTCCCTGGGCAAGGGCACCAAGTTTGCCATCCGCCTGCCGATCGAGCTGTCCATCGTGCCGACCATGCTCGTGTCGACGTCGGGCGCCGCGCTGGCGCTGCCGATGGCGGTGGTGCAGCGCGTCGTCGAATTGCCGGAAACCTTCATGGAAGTGGGTGGCGCGCCCGTGCTGAAAGACCAGGGCCGTCCATTGCCCGTACGTTCGCTGGCCGGCGCCCTGGGCTACGAATCGTGCAGCGAGCGCGTGGGCATTGTTGTCGCTGCGCCACAGCCGTACATTCTCGCCGTGGCAGCCGTCGATGGGACGGCCGACCTGGTGATCAAGCCGATGACGGCCATCACCGTGGAAGGCATCACCGGTACTGCCCGTTCGGCCGAAGGCGAGCTGGTGCTGGTCGTGGGGCTGTCGTTCCTGATGGACGGGTGTCGAGGTAGCGTGCGGCTGGCAGCCTGACGTAACTATCGCTGAGTCTTTGGAAAGCCCGCTGTCTGTAGCGGGCTTTTTTCATTGTGCAGTCAAGCGCCGCCGGGGCGTAAACTACCGCCTTCGAGCCAGCGCTGCACGCGCACGATTTCCTGGGCGCGTTGCGCCTCGTCCTTCGGTGGCGGCAGATAGATGTCGGGCATGATGCCATCCAGGTCGACCTGCAGTTGCGGCAGACGGGCAGAGCGCGAGGTGGCGTACATTAACTGGCGTATTCCTGAAGGCAGGGCATGCAGGCGCAAATTCGAGTAGTCGAGGGAGCCATGGCTGTTGCGCCCTATCAGTTTGACACGAAAACTTTGCCGCGCCACCAGCAGGAATTCTTCGCAGGAGCTCCCGCAATCGCGATCGACCAGCACCGCGACGCGGGCCGGCTGCGTTTTATTTCTGGGAAAACTTCCATAGCTGACAGGTCCATCGGCTTGCTGCGTCACGAACTGGCCTGATTGGACGCTGCGCATCCGGGCGACGGCTTGATCACTATGCGTCGTGCACGAGGCATCACCGGGGGCGAACAGAGCGCAGATACCTTCCTGTCCGGCGATATTGGCTGGCGTGGACAGCCATTCGCCACCCACGCTGACGATCTCGCCTGAACTGATCCATGGCAGTAGGGGGGCATAAGTGCTATCACTGCCGCCATTATTGCGCCTGACATCAATGATCCAGTTGGGGCGGGTGGCAAGATCGTGGCGCTGGCTTGTCAGTAGATCGGCGATTGCCTTGCTGTACCGAGGAAAAAAACTGGGCAGTGTCAGTAAGGCGGTCCGAGGTGACAGCAGTTGCAGCGATGGCGCTCTTGTATCAACCGTATTTGCAGTGGGCGTGGAGGGCGGCGCTGGTTTGCTGTGCTTCAATGCTGCGCTGGGCACGATTTGCAGATGGCCTGTGCGCCACTGACTCAGATAATTAGCCAGTACTACATCACAAGCAGACTCATCGTCAGTGTTTTTCGCGGCCTCGCTTGCGCTTGCCAGCGCCAGGTCGAAATAGGCCTGGCCCTTTTGCGCCAGGTGGGCGCGTGCGCCCGTATCGTTTTCCAGCAGGAAGGGCGCAATGTCGCGCAAGTCTTGCACGCAGGTTTCTCCCGGCGTGGACGCCGCCGCATGGGCGCCGGCCAAGGGCAGCGCGGCCAGGGTCAGGGCGGCCAGCGCTAACAAGTTCAGTTTCATCGAGATTCCCAAGTGTGGTGGCGCGTGTGCGCTGGCTATTGTTGTCGAAATACAATACACGAAAGATTGGGAAAAAAATATTAAATTATGGTCTCGCCGTGACTCGTTCGGCAGCCCGCCTGCGGATGGGGCCGGCATGCCGCCAATGTGCTGACATCGGCAATTTCCAGCTCACATCTAACGATGTGGCCAAACTTTGTATCGCCAATCCCACGCTTTTGCCTGTTTCGGTTCTGTATTGCGCAATGTATGGCATAATCCTTGTGGATCACCGTATGACTTGGTATCACTTGATCACTTAAACAGGCTGTGGCAACGCTGCATAAATCATGATGAAGACGCTTTACGACAAACTCTGGGAATCCCACGTTGTTCGGGCCGAAGATGATGGCACGACAATTTTGTACATCGACCGGCACTTGCTGCACGAAGTCACCAGCCCGCAAGCCTTCGATGGGCTCAGCGTGGCAGGCCGCCAGCCGTGGCGCGTTTCCGCCAACCTGGCCGTGGCCGACCATAACGTGCCCACTACCAGCCGAGCCGACGGCATCGCCGACCCGGTTTCGCGCCTGCAGGTAGAGACCCTGGACAAGAACGCCAGGCACTACGGCTTGACCTACTTCAACATGAACGACAAGCGCCAGGGTATCGTGCATGTGATCGGCCCCGAGCAGGGCGCGACCCTGCCCGGCATGACGGTCGTTTGTGGCGATTCGCACACGTCCACGCACGGCGCCTTCGGCGCGCTGGCGCACGGCATCGGCACGTCCGAAGTGGAACACGTGCTGGCCACGCAAACCTTGCTGCAAAAGAAATCCAAATCCATGCTGGTACAAGTCGACGGCGCCTTGCCGGCCGGCGTGACGGCGAAAGATATCGTACTGGCCATCATCGGCAAGATCGGCACGGCCGGCGGCACGGGCTACTGTATCGAATTCGGCGGCTCGGCCATCCGCGCCCTGTCGATGGAAGGACGCATGACGGTGTGCAACATGGCCATCGAGGCGGGCGCGCGCGCCGGCATCATCGGCGTGGACGACACCACCATCAATTACGTCAAGGGCCGCCCGTTTTCGCCGGCCGGTCCGCACTGGGAACGCGCCGTGGCCTATTGGCGCACCCTGCATTCGGACGCGGGCGCCCGCTTCGACCTGGTCGTCACCCTCAACGCCGCCGACATCGTGCCGCAAGTGACCTGGGGCACGTCGCCCGAGATGGTGGTCGGCATCGATGGCCGCGTGCCCGATCCCGACCAGGAAAAAGACAGCGTCAAGCGCGATGCGATGGAAAAGGCGCTGGTCTACATGGCCCTGAAACCGAACACCGCCATCGAAGACATCCGCATCGACAAGGTCTTCATCGGTTCCTGCACCAATTCGCGCATCGAAGATTTACGTGCGGCGGCCGCCGTGGTGCGCGGCAAGTACCGCGCCTCGAACGTCACCCTGGCGCTGGTGGTGCCCGGTTCCGGTCTCGTCAAGGACCAGGCCGAGCGCGAAGGCCTGGACCGCATCTTCAAGGATGCCGGTTTCGAGTGGCGCGAGCCGGGCTGCTCCATGTGCCTGGCCATGAATGCCGACCGTCTGGAACCGGGCGAACGCTGCGCCTCGACCTCGAACCGCAACTTCGAAGGCCGGCAAGGGCAGGGCGGCCGTACCCACCTGGTGTCGCCCGCGATGGCGGCGGCGGCGGGCATCGCCGGCCACTTTGTCGACGTGCGGGGATTGCGATGAATTAAGGGTGCTGCGTGGCAACGCAGCTAAATTCTGGGGTCAGACCCGCCGGGGGAATTTTTTCCAGTGGAAAAAATTCCGATCCGTGAGGACTGACCCCAGCTTTCAGTTGCTGGTTTACACTAACGCCATCCATTTCCCTGAAATAAACGAAATCATCATGAAAAAACTCTTCGCCCTCCTCATCGCCACCGTCATCTTGTCCGGCTGCAACACCGTCTCCGGCATCGGCCGCGATGTGCAGAAAGTCGGCCAGGTCGTCACTGGCGCCGGCGGAAAATAAACCGTGACGTGTCGGCGCACAGCGCCGCCCGTCTTACCGAGTAGAAACAGCATGGATAAATTTACGATTTACGAAGGCCTGGTCGCCCCGCTGGACCGCGCCAACGTCGACACCGACGCGATTATCCCGAAGCAATTCCTGAAATCGATCCACCGCAGTGGTTTCGGCCCCAACCTGTTCGACGAATGGCGCTACCTCGACCATGGCGAACCGGGCCAGGACAACAGCCGTCGCCCGCTGAACCCGGAGTTCGTGCTGAACGAGTCGCGCTACCAGGGCGCTTCCATCTTGCTGACGCGCAAGAACTTCGGCTGCGGCTCCTCGCGCGAACACGCGCCGTGGGCGCTGGACCAATATGGCTTCCGCGCCATCATCGCGCCTTCGTTTGCCGATATTTTCTTCAATAATTGCTACAAGAACGGCTTGCTGCCCATCGTGCTGTCGGAAAGCCAGGTCGAGCACCTGTTCAATGAAGTCAAGGCTTTCCCCGGCTACAAGCTGGTGGTGGACCTGGAACAGCAATGCGTGCGCACCAGCAATGGTTCCGTTTCGTACCCGTTCGAGATCGATGCCTTTCGCAAATATTGCCTGATGAATGGCCTCGATGATATCGGCCTGACCCTGCGCCATGCCGACGATATCCGCGCCTTCGAAGAGCGTCATTTGACCAATCAGCCTTGGCTCGCCAACGTTATCTAAAGATCATTCCATGAAAATTGCAATCTTACCCGGCGACGGCATCGGTCCTGAAATCGTCGCGCAAGCCGTCAAGGTCTTGAATGTGTTGGGCGAATCGTTCGAGCTGGAAACGGCGCCCGTGGGCGGCGCCGGCTATGCGGCCCATGGACACCCTTTGCCGGAAGGCACGCTGGCGCTGGCGAAAGCGGCCGATGCCGTGCTGTTCGGCGCCGTTGGCGACTACCAGTACGACAATCTGGAGCGCCAGTTCCGCCCGGAGCAGGCTATTCTGGGCTTGCGCAAGAACCTGGGCCTGTTCGCCAACCTGCGTCCGGCCATTCTGTACCCGGAACTGGCGGGCGCCTCGACCCTGAAGCCGGAAGTAGTGTCCGGCCTGGATATCCTGATCATCCGCGAATTGACGGGTGACATTTATTTCGGCCAGCCGCGCGGCGTGCGCGAGTGCCCGGACGGTCCGTTCAAGGGCCAGCGCGAAGGCTACGACACCATGCGCTATGCGGAAGGCGAAATCCGCCGGATCGCCCACGTAGCCTTCCAGGCGGCGCAAAAGCGCGACAAGCGTCTGACCAGCGTGGACAAGGCGAACGTGCTGGAAACGTTCCAGTTCTGGAAAGACATCGTCATCGACGTGCACAAGGAATACCCGGATGTGGCGCTCGATCATATGTATGTCGATAACGCGGCCATGCAACTGGTGCGGGCACCGAAGAAATTCGACGTCATGGTGACTGGCAATATGTTCGGCGACATCTTGTCGGACGCGGCCGCCATGCTGACGGGCTCGATCGGCATGCTGCCGTCCGCTTCGCTCGATGCCAACAACAAGGGCTTGTACGAGCCATCGCACGGCTCGGCGCCCGATATCGCGGGCAAGGGCATCGCCAATCCACTGGCGACGATTTTGTCGGCGGCCATGATGCTGCGCTATTCGCTGCACCGCGAAGAGCAGGCAGCTCGCATCGAGGGTGCGGTGAAGAAAGTGCTGGCGCAGGGCCTGCGCACGGCCGACATCCACGAAGCGGGTACCACCTTGGTGGGTACCGAGGCGATGGGCGATGCAGTTGTAAAAGCACTGGGATAAAATAGTCTAATGACGGCAGTCGCCGTCTCATCTTGAGGAATGGTAATGAAATTAGTTGGCTTGGTAGGTTGGCGCGGTATGGTCGGTTCGGTCCTGATGCAGCGCATGCAGGAAGAGGGCGATTTCGCCCACATCGAACCGGTGTTTTTCACCACCTCGAACACGGGCGGCGCGGCGCCGGCCATGGCGAAGAATGAAACCATCCTCAAGGATGCCAACAGCATCGCCGAACTGTCCAAGTGCGACATCATCATTTCCTGCCAGGGCGGCGACTACACGAGCGCGGTCTTCCCGCAGCTGCGCGCAGCGGGCTGGAATGGCTACTGGATCGATGCGGCATCGACCCTGCGCATGGAAAAAGACGCTGTCATTGTGCTCGATCCCGTCAACCTGCACGTCATCAAGGATGCGCTGGGCAAGGGCGTGAAGAATTACATCGGCGGCAATTGCACCGTATCGTGCATGATGATGGGCCTGGGCGGCCTGTTCCAGCACGACCTGATCGACTGGATGACGTCGATGACGTACCAGGCGGCATCGGGTGGCGGCGCGCAGCACATGCGCGAGCTGCTGACGCAATTTGGCACCATCAACAGCTCCGTCAAGGCGCTGCTGGAAAACCCCGCTTCCGCCATCCTGGAAATCGACCGTCAGGTGCTGGCCACCCAGCACGGCTATTCCCCGGATGAAATCAAGCAATTCGGCGCGCCGCTGGCCGGCAACCTGATCCCATGGATCGACAAGGACCTGGGCAATGGCCAGTCGAAGGAAGAATGGAAAGCGGGCGCGGAAACGAACAAGATCCTGGGCCGCGGCATCGATTTTGGCACCAAGGAAATTCCTGTCGATGGCCTGTGCGTGCGCATCGGCGCCATGCGTTGCCATTCGCAAGCCCTGACCATCAAGCTCAAAAAAGACGTGCCGCTCGATGAAATCAACGACATCATCGCCAGCAACAATCAATGGGTGAAGCTGGTGCCGAACACGCGCGAAGCGTCCGTGCGCGACCTGTCGCCGGCAGCCGTCACGGGCAGCCTGACGATTCCCGTCGGCCGCGTGCGCAAGATGAGCATGGGCGGCGAATACCTGTCCGCCTTCACCGTGGGCGACCAATTGCTGTGGGGCGCGGCCGAGCCGCTGCGCCGCATGCTGCGCATTTTGCTGGACGCGTAATGGCAATAAATTGCTGATCAAGATCAAGCCGGGGCTGTTTTCCCGGCTTTTTTTTCGTCCTGAGTCCGTCAAGGCTCAACCATGCGGAGCTTGCATAGCTATGGGCATGATGATATGTTGATACCTCTGGAAAAGTAACTGTTTTCCCATGTCAACTAAGATGCCGCCAATTATGCCTGTACACACTCGTCCCCGGGTCGCCTCCCTTGCCATCAAAACACTCAGCAGCGCTGTTGCCTGCGCGGTGTTATTGTCACCGGCGGTATCCGCAGCCGAGCTGGGCAAGATCACGGTGCTATCCGCCGCCGGCCAGCCGCTGCGCGCCGAGGTCGAATTATCCGCCGTCAAGCCAGGCGAGGCAACCAGCCTGCTGGCCAAGCTGGCGCCGCCGGATGCCTACCGCCAGGCCAACGTGGAATTCAATCCCGCCCTGAACGCGCTGACGTTTGCCGTGGAAAGCCGCAACGGCAAGTCCTTCATCCGCATCAGCTCGGCGCAACCGGTGGCCGAACCCATGGTGGATTTGCTGCTGGAACTGAGCAGCAAGAGCGGGCGCCAGGTGCGCGAATATGCGTTCGTGCTCGACACGCCCGAAGCGCGCCAGACGCGCGGCGCGCAAGTGACGGCGCCGGCCGAACCAGGCCGGGCCGGGCGCAATGTGGAGCCGGCGGCGGCGCAAGAGTCACGCAAGAAGCCCGCTGGCGAATACAAGGTCAAGGCGGGCGACACCCTGAGCCGCATCGCCAGCGAACTGAAACCATCGGGCGTCTCGCTCGACATGATGCTTGTCGCCCTGTACCGCGCCAATCCCGATGCCTTCAGGGGCGAGAACATGAACCGCATGCAAGCCGGGCGCATCCTGGCCGTGCCGGGCGCGGACGCCGTGCGCGCCACCGATGCGGCCGCAGCGAAGGGTATCGTGACGGCGCACGCCATCGATTTCGAAGCCTATCGCAACAAGCTGGCGGGCCAGGTATCGCAAAGCAAGCCGGCCAAGGCGGCGCAAGCGACGCAAAGCACGGCTGGCAAGATCGGCGCGACCAAGGTGCAGGAAAAGCCGACGGCCGTGAGCGAATCGCAAGACAAACTGAAACTGTCGAAGGCGGAGTCGGCGGCCAAGTCGGCCGGCAAGAGCGCAGTTGCCAGCGAGGAAGACAAGATCGCCAAGGCCAAACAGGTCGATGAAGCGGCCGCGCGCGTCAAAGAGCTGGAAAAGAACGTCAGCGACCTGGAAAAGTTGATGGCGGTTAAGAGCAAGGCCATGGCCGACAAGAGCGCTCCCACCCCCGCCAAGCCGGCCGAGGTCGCTGCCAGCGCCATCGCCAGCGCGTCGGCCGAGGCGCCGCCGTCCGTGTCTCAGCCGCCCGCACCGAAGGCCAAGCCGGTGCCGCTGGTGAAAAAACCGTCTCCGCTGGAGCCCACCCTGGCCGACAAGATCAGCGACCACCTGGGTGCCATCGGCATCGGCCTGGCCGCGTTGCTGGCGGCCGTGGCGGCGCTGGTGATCGCGCGCCGCCGCAAGGAAGCGCCGCCGCCCGCCGAAGATATCGCCCCCGAGTTCGAAGCGGAGCCGCCAGTGGCGCCGCCGGCCGGTCTGGCGCCGGAAGACCAGCAGTCCGAAGCGAGCAACCACTTGTTCGGCACGGGCGCCGCCGCTGCCGGCGTGGCCGCCGCAGCGGGTGCCAGCATGCTTGAAGGCAATGAAACAGACGCTGTCGCCGAAGCGGACGTGTATATCGCCTACGGCCGCGATGGCCAGGCGGAAGATATCCTCAAGGAAGCCTTGCGCCTCCATCCCGAGCGTCATGCGGCCCGCTTGAAGTTGCTGGAAATCTATTCGGCCCGCAACGATGTGCGCGCGTTTGAAGACCAGGCCAGCGAACTCTACAGCCTGACGCGGGGCCAGGGCGAAGAGTGGCCGCAGGCGGCCGCGCTGGGCCTGGCGCTCGACCCCACCAACCCCCTGTATGGCGATACGGAAGATGATGCCGTCGTCAGCCTCAGCAAGGGGGGCGGCGACGACTTGCGCGGTCAGAGCATGGACTTGCCCGACGATCTGTCTGCACCGGCGCCGTCGGCCGACCTGGCGCCGGCAGAGCCGGTTTCCTCTGTCAGCGCCCGCGATGCGCGCGATCCTCTCGATTTTGACCTCGACAGCCTTGATTTCGAGCCCGTCTCCACCAGCGACCCGATCGTCATGCCGGGACCGGACAGCAAGCCGCAGCCGCCTGCGCACGATGCGCACTATGACGCCAGCATGGATTTCGGCCTCGACCTGGAGCCGCCAGCGGGCCCCGTGAATGGCGTGGGTGCCGGTTTGACGCCTTTGCCTGATCCGTTGAAGGATGTGGACCTGGCCCATTTCGACCTCGACGAGCCCGTGGCTCCTGCTGCCGCACCGGTGGCGGCGGCCGAGCCTTCCCTCGACAGCCTGTTCGACGACGCACAAACGCCAGCCACCTTGCCGGAAGCCATACCGCCGGCACAGGAATTCGACCTGTCCGGCATCGACCTGGACCTCAACGATGGCAAGACGGCCAGCGTGGGCGTGGACGACCCGCTGTCGGCCATCCACATGGAAATGGATACCAAGCTGGACCTGGCGATCGCTTACCAGGAAATCGGCGACAAGGAAGGCGCGCGCGAGCTGATCGATGAAGTCATCAAGGGCGGCAGCGCGGAACAAGTTGCCAAGGCGAATACCATGAGAGCTCTCCTCAGCTAGCAATACCTGCCGGCGCAGCAGGCTGCTGCGCCGGTATAATGCTTCGATGCAAAATATTACGACAGCAACGCCATTGAAGCGTATCGTCCTCGGCCTGCAGTACGACGGCACGGCCTGGCATGGATACCAGAAACAGGAAGATGGGCAGACGGTGCAGGACCAGCTGGAAAACGCGCTGGAGCAGTTTGCCCGCGTGCGCCTGGCCACGACCTGCGCCGGCCGTACGGATACGGGCGTGCATGCGCTCGAGCAAGTCGTGCACTTCGATACGGAATTGAACCGCGACGTGCACTCGTGGGTGCGCGGCGTCAACGCCTTCCTGCCGAAATCCATCGCCGTGCGCTGGGCCAAGGAGCTGGCCGGCGATCCTGCCGTCAACGATTTCTTCCACGCCCGCTTCAGCGCCCGCGCGCGCACCTATCATTATGTGTTGTATAACAACGCCACCCGCTCGCCGCTGGTGGAAGGACGCGCCGGCTTCTTTTTCCGTCCGCTGGACGTGGAACTGATGCGCCAGGCCGTGCAGCCTCTGCTGGGCTGGCACGATTTCACGGCCTTTCGCGCCGCGCAATGTCAGGCCAAGTCGCCCGTCAAGCTGATGCATGACATCCGCATCGAGCGGCGCGGCGATTGCGTCATCTTCACCATCACGGCGAATGCCTTCCTGCACCACATGGTGCGCAACCTGGTCGGTTCGCTCGTGTATATCGGCACGGGGCGCGAAAAGCCGGACTGGCTGGGGCACTTGCTGGAAAGTAAAGACCGCCATGCGGCGGCGCCCACCTTCATGCCGGACGGCTTGTATCTGGCGCAGATCGATTACGACCCGAAATGGGCGTTACCGCAAGACAGCAGCAGTGCCTTGCCCTGGTTCTGACGGTTGACATTAAGGAATAGCATGCCACGCACACGCATCAAGATCTGCGGCCTGACCCGCGTTGAAGACATCCAGGCGGTCGTGGCGGCGGGCGCCGACGCCATCGGCTTCGTGTTTTATCCGAAAAGCCCCCGTTACGTCACGCCCCGGCAGGCGGCGGCCCTGATCGCCGCCATGCCGCCCTACGTGACGACGGTGGGCCTGTTCGTCAACGCCACGGTGGAAGAAGTGCGGGCCACCAGGGCCGTGGCGCCCTTGTCGCTGCTGCAATTTCATGGCGACGAGACGCCCGAACACAGCGCCGCGCTCGCTGGCGCCGTGAATACGCCGTTTACGCAAGTGTTCCGCGTCAAACCCGACACGTCCTTTGAAGATTTGCTAGAATACGAACAGCGCTATCGCGCCGCCAGTCCCTTGTTCTCCAGCCTCTTGCTCGATACCTATGTGGATGCCTACGGCGGTGCAGGAAAGGTATTTGATTGGTCCCTCATTCCAAAAGAACTCGCGCCTCGGGTCGTTTTAAGTGGTGGCTTGAGCGTACAAAACGCGACTGACGCAGTGGTGCGCGTGCGCCCTTACGCCGTCGACATCAGCAGTGGTGTCGAAGCGTCCAAGGGTATCAAGGACGCATCCCGAGTCCGCGCGTTCATCGCCGCGGTGCAGGATGCCGATGCCATCATTGCCAGAGGAAACCACCATGAATGACCACACCACAGCGCCCGGCGAAGCCGCCGCATTATTTCACGCCACCGATTACCCATTCCCTGACCCGCGCGGCCACTTTGGCCCGTATGGCGGCGCATTTGTTGCCGAAACGCTCACGCATGCGCTGGCCGAGCTGAAAGACGCCTACGCGCGCTACAGCGTCGATCCGGAATTCCTGGAAGAATTCCGCTACGAGCTGAAACACTTCGTCGGCCGTCCGTCGCCCATCTACCACGCCAAGCGCTGGTCCGAAATGGCGGGCGGCGCGCAAATCTATTTCAAGCGCGAAGACTTGAACCACACGGGCGCGCACAAGATCAATAACGTGATCGGCCAGGCCTTGCTGGCCAAGCGCATGGGCAAGCCGCGCATCATCGCCGAGACGGGCGCCGGCCAGCATGGCGTGGCCACGGCCACCATCTGTGCCCGCTTCGGCCTCGAATGCGTGGTCTACATGGGTAGCGAAGACGTCAAGCGCCAGGCGCAGAACGTGTACCGCATGAAATTGCTGGGCGCCACTGTCGTGCCTGTCGAATCCGGTTCCAAGACCCTCAAGGATGCGCTGAACGAAGCCATGCGCGACTGGGTCACCAACATTGAAAACACCTTCTATATCATCGGCACCGTCGCCGGCCCCCATCCTTACCCGATGATGGTGCGCGATTTCCAGTCCGTGATCGGTGAGGAATGCCTGGTGCAGATGCCGGAAATGACGGGTCGCCAACCTGATTATGTGCTGGCCTGCATCGGCGGCGGCTCGAACGCCATGGGCATCTTTTACCCGTATATCGACCAGAAGGATGTCAAACTGATCGGCGTGGAAGCGGCCGGTGAAGGATTGAACACGGGCAAGCACTCGGCCTCGTTGGCGGCCGGTTTCCCGGGCGTGCTGCATGGCAATCGCACCTATCTGCTGCAGGATGAAAACGGCCAGATCATCGAGACGCATTCCGTCTCTGCCGGCCTCGATTATCCCGGCGTGGGCCCGGAACACGCGTGGTTGAAAGACTTGGGCCGCGCGCAATACGTGTCGATCACGGACGACGAGGCCTTGCAGGCTTTCCACGACTGCTGCCATATCGAAGGCATCATCCCGGCGCTGGAATCGTCGCACGCGCTGGCCTACGCGGCCAAGCTGGCGGCCACCTTGCCGAAAGACCAGATCGTGCTGGCCAACCTGTCGGGCCGTGGCGACAAGGACATGCATACCGTGGCGGAACGCATGGGATTGAATTTCAATTAGCAGCGTGTCAATGGGGTCAGACCCGCCGGGTCTGACCCCAGCCTTTGCTTTGGGTTGAAATTATTCCATCTATCCATCATTAAGAAAGCTCCCCATGTCCCGTATCGCCATTACCTTTGCCAACTTAAAATCGAATAACAAGACCGGCCTGGTCACCTTCATCACCGCCGGCGATCCCGGCCCTGACGCCACCGTGCCCCTGATGCACGCGCTTGTCGAGGGCGGTGCCGACATACTGGAACTGGGCGTGCCGTTCTCCGACCCCATGGCCGAAGGTCCGGTCATCCAGCGCGCCTGCGAACGCGCCCTGAAATTCAATGTCGGCATCCACGATGTGTTCGCGTATGTGCGCCAGTTCCGCGAAACAAACCAGACGACGCCCGTGGTACTGATGGGTTACGCCAACCCCATCGAGCGCATCGGCAGCGCCGCGTTTATTGATGCGGCGCAAGCGGCCGGCGCCGATGGCGCCATCATCGTCGACTATCCGCCGGAAGAGTGCGAGCAATTCGCCGCCGCCATGCGCGCTGCCGGCCTCGATCTGATCTTCCTGCTGGCGCCTACCTCGACCGAAGAGCGCATCGCGCAAGTGGCCAAGGTTGGCGGTGGCTTCAGCTATTATGTGTCGCTCAAGGGCGTGACGGGTGCAGGCAACATTGATACGGAACAGGTAGCCGAACGTCTCGCAGCCATCCGCCAGCATGTAAAATTACCTATCGGCGTGGGCTTTGGCATCCGCGATGGTGCCACGGCCAAGGCCGTTGCCAAGGTGGCCGATGCCGTCGTGATCGGCAGCCGCATCATCCAGGAGATTGAAAACGCCCCGGCAGGGGGCGCCGTCGATGCCGTGCGCAGCTTTACGGCGGGCATCCGCGCCGCACTGGACGCCTGAGCAAGCTTGCCGTTTACGCATTTGCGTTGGCGGCAAAGTTCGACAGCCCGGCGATAAACGGCTACACTTCGGCCACTGATTTTGCTGTTATTGTGCAATAGATAAAATTTTTGGTGGCGCCCTGCGGGGCGTCGCCGTTTACCGTCTGCCGGGGGCGTCCACCGACGCTACCCCTACAAGGGCCCAAGGAGAAAATATGAGTTGGTTGGAAAAACTGCTGCCACCGCGCATACAGCGTTCTGATGCTGCCGCGCGCAAGACCATGCCGGAAGGCCTGTGGGTCAAGTGCCCGTCGTGCGAAGCCGTGCTGTACCGTACGGACCTGGAATCGAATTTGCACGTGTGTCCGAAATGCGACCATCACATGCGCATCCGCGCGCGTGAACGTCTCGACAGCCTGCTCGACGCGGGTGGCCGTTATGAAATCGGCCAGGAAATCCTGCCCGTCGATACCTTGAAATTCAAGGACAGCAAGAAATACCCTGACCGCCTGAAGTCCGCCATGGAAGCGACGGGCGAGACGGATGCGATGGTCGTCATGGGTGGCGCCATCATGAGCCTGCCAGTGGTCGTGGCGTGCTTCGAATTCGAATTCATGGGCGGCTCCATGGGCTCCGTCGTGGGCGAGCGCTTCGTGCGCGGCGCGCAAATCGCGCTGGAACAGAAAGTGCCGTTCATTTGCATCACCGCCACCGGTGGCGCGCGCATGCAGGAAGGCTTGCTGTCCCTGATGCAGATGGCGAAAACCACGGCCATGCTGACCAAGCTGTCGGAAAAGAAATTGCCATTCATCAGCGTGCTGACCGACCCGACCATGGGCGGCGTGTCCGCCTCGTTCGCCTTCATGGGCGACGTCGTCATTGCCGAGCCGAAAGCGCTGATCGGCTTTGCCGGCCCGCGCGTGATTGAAAACACCGTGCGTGAAAAACTGCCGGAAGGCTTCCAGCGCGCCGAGTTCCTCGTCACCAAAGGCGCCGTCGACATGATCGTCGACCGCCGCAAGATGCGCGAAGAAATCGCCCGTCTGCTGGCCTTGCTGCAAAACCAGGCCGTAGAAGTACTTGCGTAATTTGATTTACCCCAAAACCTGAACTGCTGGGGTCGGACCCTCAGGGTCCGACCCCAGTCTTCGGTTTGGGTCTCATGTCTTTCCCGCCTCGCGCACTCTAATCAATAAGTCTCCCATGCAAAACCTCCCCACCACCTTGCCGGAATGGCTCGCCATGCTGGAAACCCGTCATTCGGAAACCCAGATCAACATGGGCCTGGACCGCGTGCAAGCCGTCAAGGCGCGCATGCAACTGGCGTTTACTTGCCCCGTGATCATGGTGGCGGGCACGAATGGCAAGGGTTCCACGTGTGCCATGCTGGAATCGGTACTGTTGCGTGCCGGCTACAAAGTGGGGCTGTACATCAAGCCGCATTTCCTCGATTTCAATGAGCGCGCCCGCGTGCTGGGCGAGATGGCCAGCGACGAACAAATCGTTGCCAGCTTCCAGGCTGTCGAAGCCGTGCGCGGCGACACGCCGCTGACGTATTTCGAATTCACCACCCTGGCCATCCTGCATTTGCTGTCGCAAGCCAAGCTGGACGTGGCCATCCTGGAAGTGGGCCTGGGCGGGCGCCTCGATGCCGTCAACGTGATCGACGCGGACGTGGCCATCGTCACCAGCATCGATATCGACCATACGGATTATCTGGGCGACACGCGCGAAGCGATCGGCTTTGAAAAGGCCGGCATCTTCCGTCCGGGCAAGGCGGCCATCTGCAGCGACCCCGTACCGCCGCAGTCCTTGATCGACCATGCCGAGGCCATCGGCGCCGACCTGTGGCTGATGGGGCGCGATTTCAACTATTCGGGCGACAAGCAGCAGTGGAACTATGGCGGGCGCGAGCAGCGCCGCAATTCGCTCGCGTATCCAAGCTTGCGCGGTGCCAACCAGATCCTCAATGCGACGGCCGTACTGGCCGCGCTGGAAGTGCTGAAGCTGAAACTGCCCGTTGGGGCGCAGGAAGTACGCACCGGCCTCGTGACGGTAGAGCTGCCGGGCCGCTTCCAGGTCTTGCCTGGCCGCCCCAGCGTGATCCTCGACGTGGCGCACAACCCGCACGCAGCTGCGGCGCTGAACCAGAACCTGGGCAATATGGGCTATCACCCGTACACCTATGCCGTGTTCGGTTCCATGCACGACAAGGATATCGATGGCGTGCTGGCCGCGATGAGTGAACACGTCGATCACTGGTGTCTGGCGGGCTTGCCTTCGCCGCGCGCGGCCACGGCTTCCGAGCTGGCTGCCAAGGTGCAGATCATGCTCGAAGATAAGCCCGACAGCAGTGAACATACTGTGTCTATTTTCGATGATCCGGCACAAGCTTTTGCAAATGCAATGAGCCGGGCCGGTGAGAATGATAGAATTGTGGTCTTTGGTTCTTTCCTCACCGTTGCCGGCGTGATGAAGGCCAGAAAATCCTCACTTCACTGAAACGCACTCGACTGAAAATCACGCATGGGCTTGTTCTCGAAACTGTTTAAAAACAAGCAAGAATCCTCTGGCGAAGACAGCGGCTTTTACGTCCCTGGCGAAGCACAGTCGCCGACCCGCAAGCGCGCCGCCAACACCTCCGGTGGCGGCGGATCGCGCCGTGGCGGCAAGGAAGCGCCGGACCCGGTCTTGCCTGAAAAAAAGCGCGCACGCCGCCGCCTGGTCGGGGCCATCGCCCTGGCTTTGGGCGTGGCTGTCGGCTTGCCGATGCTGCTCGATTCCGAACCGAAGGCGCCTTTCAACGATATCGCCATCGACATTCCCTCGAAAGAAAAGGCCGCTGCGCCTGCGCCCGTGCCGGCTGTGCCCGCTCAGGCGGCTGCGCACAATGGCCTGGACCAGTCCGAGGAAATCATCGACGCGCCCCTGCCGCCTGCGGCCAGGCCAACGCCGGCACCGGCTCCGGCTCCGGTACCCGTGCTGGCGGCCGTCCAGCCTGCGCCTGCCAAGCCGGCCTATGTGGAACCCAAACCCGAACCCAAACCCGAGCCCAAGCCAGTCAAGGTGGAAGCAAAACCCGAGCCGAAGCACGAAACCAAGCCGGAACCGAAGCCTGAACCGAAGCATGAGGTAAAGCCGGAAGTCAAGCCTGAGACTAAGCCTGCCAAGCCAGCGCAATCTGCCGACGATGCGGCGCGCGCCATGGCGATTCTGGAAGGCAAGCCACTGGACAAGCCACAGGAGAAAGCACAAGACAAGGCACACGACGCCGGCAGCGGCAAGTTCGTGGTGCAGGTGGCAGCCCTGGCGACGCAGGACAAGGTCGATGAATTGCAGGACAAGCTGCGCGAAGCGGGCATCAAATCCTATACGCAGAAAGTCTCCAGCCCGGCGGGCGAGCGTATCCGCGTGCGCGTGGGGCCGTTCGGCAACCGCGAAGATGCCGAAAAGACCCGCGCCAAGCTGCAAAAGCTGGGCCTGGGCGGCAGCCTGGTACCGGCGTGATGTTGCAAGGTTGAACGCGCGTGACGATCTTCGATTATCTGGTGCTGTTTGTGCTGGTGACTTCCGTGCTGATCAGCATGATGCGCGGCCTGGTCAAGGAAATACTGTCATTGGTCAGCTGGATCGTGGCATTCGTCATTGCCAACGCGTATGGCGCCACCCTGGCGAAATTCCTGCCGGAAGCCGTGCCGGGCGAAGCCGTCCGCCTGTTGCTAGCCTTCGTGGTGCTGTTCATCGGCGTGCGCATTTTGATGGGATTACTGTCCATGACAGTCGATGCACTGGTCAAGGTGACGGGCCTGAGCCTGGCCGACCGCACCCTGGGCAGCCTGTTCGGTGTGGCGCGGGGTCTTGTGATCGTGCTGACCGCCGTCATCTTGTGTGGCATGACTTCCATACCGCAGCAGCCATTCTGGAAAAATGCGCTGCTCAGCCCGCTCGCGGAGCAGGGCGCGCGTGCCATCAAGCCTTATCTGCCTGCCGCTTACGCGCAGCATGTGAAATTTTGAATTTTTTTAAAATCAGTAGCACAGTTTAGGAGCACACCATGTGTGGCATCGTCGGCGTCGTTTCCCATCAACCTGTCAATCAATTGCTCTATGATGCATTGTTGCTCTTGCAACATCGCGGTCAGGACGCGGCAGGGATTGCGACCAATCACAGCAGTATGTTTTCCATGCACAAAGCCAATGGCCTCGTGCGTGACGTCTTCCGTACGCGCAACATGCGTTCGCTGCAAGGCACGACGGGCATCGGCCATTGCCGCTACCCGACGGCCGGTTCGTCGAGCGAAGAGGAAGCACAGCCGTTTTATGTGAATGCGCCGTTCGGCATCACCCTGGCGCACAATGGCAACCTGACCAACTGGGAACAGTTGAAACAGGAAATGTTCAAGAACGACCGCCGCCACATCAATACCGATTCCGATTCGGAAGTGCTGCTCAATGTGCTGGCGCATGAAATCCAGGAAGCGACGACGGGCCTGAATCTGGACCCGGAAGCCATCTTCAAGGCTGTCACCGTGCTGAACCGCCGCGTCAAGGGCGGTTACGCTGCCGTCGCGCAAATCGCCGGCGTAGGCTTGCTGGCCTTCCGCGACCCGCACGGCATCCGTCCGCTGTGCCTGGGCATTAATGAAACGGAGCTGGGTCCTGAATACCTGATCGCCTCCGAATCCGTGGCCCTGGAAGGCATGGGCTTCCGCTTCGTGCGCGATATCGGTCCCGGCGAAGCCGTCTTCATCGATGCCGACAAGAAATTGCACAGCGCCCAGTGCGCCGACAATGCCAGCCTGAATCCCTGCGTGTTCGAATTCGTCTACCTGGCCCGTCCCGATTCCGTCATCGACGGCGCCTCGGTGTACGCCACGCGCCTGAAAATGGGCGAATACCTGGCGGAAAAGATCCGTGCCGAATTGCCTGACGTGCATATCGACGTGGTCATGCCGATTCCCGATTCCTCGCGTCCGGCCGCCATTCAGCTGGCACTGGCGCTGAACCTGGAATACCGCGAAGGCTTCATCAAGAACCGCTACATCGGCCGTACCTTCATCATGCCGGGCCAGGCGGCGCGCAAGAAATCCGTGCGCCAGAAGCTCAACGCGATTCCATCCGAATTCAAGGATAAAGTGGTGTTGCTGGTCGACGATTCCATCGTGCGCGGCACCACCAGCCGTGAAATCGTGCAGATGGCGCGCGAAGCGGGCGCGACGAAGGTCATCTTCGCCTCGGCCGCGCCACCGGTGATCTACCCGAACGTGTACGGCATCGACATGCCGACACGCGATGAACTGATCGCTTACGGCCGTACGACGGAAGAAGTGTGCCGCGAAATCACGGCCGACTACCTGGTGTACCAGGATATCGGCGCGCTCAAGCAGGCGATTGCCGACGTCAATCCGGCACTGACGAACTTCGAGGCTTCGTGCTTCGATGGCGTGTACGTGACGGGTGACGTGTCGCAGGAATACCTGGACCGCCTGGAATATGCGCGCCACCATCCGAAGGCGGCAGCGCCAGAAGATACGCCGCGTTCCCAGCTGAACCTGAACCTGGCAACGACAGAAGCGTAATTATCTTGCCCGGCTAGCGCCGGGCTTTTTTTGCCTTGCGATCATGAACGATAAAAAAAAATACGGCTTTACCACCACCATCCTGCATAACGACCGCCGCAAGGGCATCGAGCACGGCTCTCTGCACAAGCCCGTGCACACCTCCGTCGCGTTTGGCTATGGCGACGCGCGCCAGCTCGCTTCCGTGTTCCAGGGCAAAGAGCCGGGCTTTCGCTATGGCCGCCAGGGCAATCCGACCGTTTCCGCGCTGGAAGACAAGGTCAACAAGATGGAAGATGGCGTGGCGACCTTGTGCTTTGCCACCGGCATGGGCGCCATCGGCGCCGTGGTGCAATCCTTGCTGCGCGCGGGCGACCATGTGGTGTCGTCGGCCTTTTTGTTTGGCAACACCAACAGCCTGTGGCAAACGGTGACGGGCCAGGGTATTGGCGTGTCGTTTGTCGATGCCACCGATGTGGCCAACGTGGCCGCCGCCATCACGCCGGCCACGCGCATCGTGTTCGTGGAAACCATCGCCAATCCGCGCACGCAGATCGCCGACCTGGCGAAGATCGGCGCGCTGTGCAAGGAGCGTGGCATCTTGTATATCGTCGACAACACCATGACCACGCCATACCTGTTCCGCCCGAAAGCGGTGGGTGCGGGCCTGGTCGTCAACGCGTTGACGAAATCCATCGGCGGCCACGGCAATGCGCTGGGCGGCAGCTTGACGGACACGGGCGTGTTCGACTGGACGCAGTACCCGAACATTTTCGAGAATTATAAAAAGGCGGCGCCCGCGCAGTGGGGCATCGCGCAAATCCGCGCCAAGGCTTTGCGCGACTTCGGCGCTTCGCTGGGCCCGGAGGCGGCGCACCATATCGCCGTCGGCGCGGAAACCATGGCCTTGCGCATGGACCGCACCTGCTCGAACGCCCTCGCGCTGACCACCATGCTGCAAGCGGACCCGCGTGTGGCTGCCGTGCATTATCCAGGCTTGGCGTCGCACGCGCAGCACGCGCTGGCGACGGACTTGTTCCGCAGTTATGGTTCCCTGTTCAGCTTTGAATTGAAGGATGGCATCGACTGCTTCGATTTCCTGAATCGCCTGAACCTGGCCATTCCAGCGAGCAACCTCGGCGACACGCGCACCCTGGTCATTCCCGTCGCCCACACCATCTTTTACGAGATGGGGGCCGAACGCCGCGCCAGCATGGGCATTGCCGAGTCCCTGATCCGCGTGTCCGTCGGCATCGAGGATGAGGTTGATCTGCTCGAGGATTTCCGCCAGGCACTGGGTGTATAACAAGCCGCGCAAATGAAAAGGGCCGCAACAGTCATGCTGTTGCGGCCCTTTTTACGTTGAATGCTTAATGCCAGCTGCGCATCAAGCCCACTGCAAGTCCTTCCAGTGCGAATTCATCTTCCGGCGACACGGTAATGACCTTGAAGTCGGGGTTTTCCGGCAGCAGTTCGATGACGGAACCCGTTTTCTTGTAGCGCTTGACGGTGACTTCGTCGCCGATGCGGGCCACGACGATCTGGCCATTCTTGGCGCTGTCGACTTTTTTAACGGCCAATAAATCGCCATCCATGATGCCGGCGTCGCGCATGGACCAGCCGCGCACCTTCAGCAGGAAGTCGGGCTTGGCCGAAAACAGGGCCGGGTCCACGTTGTAGCTCGCTTCCAGGTTTTCCTGTGCCAAGATGGGCGAACCGGCGGCTACCCGGCCGATCAGCGGCAGCGACATCAGCAGGGCTGCCGGCACTTTCGATGCAAGCGCCTCGGCGGCCGCAGTCGCCGCCGCACCGATCAGGCGGATGCCGCGCGAGGTGCCGGGCGAAATCTCGATCGCGCCCTTGCGGGCCAGGGCTTGCAAATGTTCTTCGGCCGCATTGGCCGATTTGAAACCCAGTTCATTGGCGATTTCGGCACGGGTTGGGGGAAAGCCCGTGTTTTCAATCGCGTCCTTGATCAGGTTCAGGATTTGTTCTTGTCGTGCTGTCAGCTTGATCATGAGCGGTGGGTGCATACTAAAATGCTGTCTATATGAACAGTCTGTATTTTTGTACAGTATCGCCCACTATGCAAGGGGATTTCCCTTATTTGCGCGAATTTCGTGCGAAATACTGGAATGCGGAGGAAAAAGTGCCTGGCCAGCCCCGTGCATGGGCCGCTTGTTGAAGCAATCATTGAAACGTTTGCAAAAGGCGGTTATAATCTTCGGCTGACCTTCCCACACCCGTCTTGACGCCGGGGTGGGCGATTATCAATCCGACCTGAAGGAGTTTGCATGCGTCATTATGAAATAGTCTTTATCGTCCATCCGGACCAAAGCGAGCAAGTGCCCGCGATGATCGAACGCTACAAAGCCAGCGTAACCACCCGCGGCGGTTCGGTTCACCGCGTGGAAGATTGGGGCCGCCGTCAAATGGCTTACTCGATCCAAAAGCTGCCTAAAGCACACTACATCTGCCTGAACATCGAATGCGACAACGAGACCCTGGTCGAGTTGGAAACAGCATTCAAATTCAATGATGCCGTGTTGCGTCACCTGACCGTTAAAATGAAGAAAGCTGAAACAGCTCCTTCGCCGATGATGAAATCGGTACAACGCGAAGACGCGGCCAAAAGCCACCGCACCGAAGCACCAGCAGCAGCTCCAGCCGCAGCAGCAGCTTAATTCTTGACCAGGATCGTGCGCTGAACCAGCTACAAGTCACCGCCATCATTGCCGAGCGCGAAATATTGCGCTATACCCCGGCAGGGTTGCCGATTGTGAATGCAGTATTGCAGCACAGTTCGCAGCAGATGGAAGCAGGAATTGCCCGTTTGACCGAGTTTGATGTTGCCGCGCTAGCCGCTGGTGAAATATCAGGCCGCTTCAGCCAGGCAAGCTTGGGCGGGATCTATCAGTTCACGGGTTTCCTGGCAAGGAAGAGCCGCAACAGCAAGAGTTTGGTGTTTCACATCATTGATTTTAGTGCAGTCACCCCGACTAGCGCATTTTAGATACAGGAGCCTGACATGGCATTCGGTAAAAAGTTCGACAAAAATAAGCTCAAGCTTAAAGAAAAACGCAAACAGCAAAACCCGTTGTTCAAACGCAAGAAGTTCTGCCGCTTCACCGCAGCTCACGTTGAGCAAGTCGACTACAAAGACGTCGACACGCTGAAAGACTTCGTCCAAGAAAACGGCAAGATCATGCCAGCACGCCTGACCGGTACCAAAGCGCACTACCAGCGCCAAGTTGACACCGCAATCAAGCGCGCTCGCTTCCTCGCGCTGCTGCCATACACCGATCTGCACCACGCTTAATCGGTCAGATATTCCTGGAGAAGAACTATGCAAATCATTCTGTTAGAAAAAGTTGTTAACGTCGGTAACCTCGGCGAAGTCGTCAAAGTCAAAGACGGTTACGCACGTAACTTCCTGATCCCGCAACGCCTGGCACGTCGTGCTACGGCAACCGCTGTGGCTGAATTCGAAGTCAAGCGCGCCGAACTGGAAAAAGCTGCTGCCGCCAAACTGGCCGCATCGCAAGCCCAGGGCGAAAAACTGAGCGGTCTGACCGTTCAAGTTGCTCAAAAAGCTGGTGTTGATGGCCGTCTGTTCGGTTCCGTCACCAACTTCGACATCGCTGAAGCGCTGACCAAGCAAGGTTTTGCTGTTGAAAAAGCACAAATCCGCATGCCTACCGGCCCGCTGAAGATCGTTGGCGAGCACAACGTTTCGGTTGCCCTGCACACCGACGTGGTCGTGGAAGTTGTTATCGCTGTCGTTCCAGACGCGAACGCGTAATCGTCTGCGGGCCTGGCCCGCAAGCGCTACCGCACGATGAAAAGCCGGGTTCGCCCGGCTTTTTTGTGGCCTTTTTTTCGCTCATTTTCAGCCCTTTATTTTTGCCAGCACGCCGAAGCGGGTATAATTCGCGCCATGAACGCCCCCTCTGATCCGCAACTGGATTCCCTCCGTATTCCGCCGCATTCGATCGAAGCAGAACAATCCGTTATCGGTGGTCTGCTGCGTGACAATGCAGCATATGACCGCATCGCCGACTTCATGCATGCGGAGGATTTCTATCGCTATGACCATCGCATCATCTTCGAGCAAATCGTCAAGATGATTAACGCTTCCAGGCCAGCCGATGTCATTACTGTTTTTGAAACCCTGACCCAGCTCGGCAAGGCCGATGATGTGGGCGGACTTGCTTACCTGAACGCCATGGCGCAAAACACGCCATCGGCCGCTAACATCCGGCGTTATGCCGAGATCGTGCGCGACCGCGGCGTGCTGCGCAAACTCATCACCGTCGCCGACGATATCTCCGGCACGGCCTTCAGCCCGCAAGGCAAGGAAGTCAAGCAGATGCTTGACGATGCCGAGTCGAAGATCTTCGCCATCGCCGAAGAAGGCGCGCGTGGTGCCCAGGGCTGGACCGCCATCCAGCCCCTGCTGACGCAGGTGGTCGAGCGTATCGACGAGCTGTACAGCCGCGACAACCAGAGTGAAATCACGGGCGTGCCCACCGGTTTCATCGACCTCGACCGCATGACCTCCGGTCTGCAGCCGGGCGACCTGGTGATCGTGGCGGGCCGTCCTTCGATGGGCAAGACGGCGTTTTCCGTCAACATCGGTGAAAACGTGGCCATCGACAGCGGCTTGCCCGTGGCCGTGTTCTCGATGGAGATGGGCGGCGCCCAGCTGGCCATGCGTATGCTCGGCTCCGTCGGGCAGCTCGACCAGCACCGCCTGCGCACGGGCCGCCTGAACGACGAAGACTGGCCGCGCCTGACGAATGCGATTCAAAAGATGAACGACGCGCAGTTGTACATCGATGAAACGCCCGCGTTGAACTCGATTGAGTTGCGCGCGCGCTCGCGCCGTTTGTCGCGTCAGTGCGGCAAGCTGGGCCTGATCATCGTCGATTACCTGCAACTGATGTCGGCCAATTCCCCTGGCGATAACCGCGCCACGGAGATTTCCGAGATTTCACGGGGATTGAAAGGGCTGGCGAAAGAACTCGGTTGTCCTGTGATCGCGTTGTCGCAGCTGAACCGCTCGCTGGAGCAACGCCCGAACAAGCGTCCCGTGATGTCGGACTTGCGCGAATCGGGCGCTATTGAGCAGGATGCCGACGTGATCCTGTTCATTTACCGTGATGAGGTGTATAACCCCGACTCGCCAGACAAGGGAACGGCCGAAATCATCATCGGTAAACAACGTAACGGTCCGATCGGCAGCATCCGCCTCACCTTCATGGGGCAGTACACCAAATTTGGCAATTACAGTGGTGGCCTGGCGCTTTACCAAGGCGACTAAGGCTCAGCAGCACTGATATTCCATTGGCCGCCCCCTCATACGGGGCGGCTTTCTGTAGTAAATAACACGACTCAATGCTTAACGGAGAATGACATGTTTGGACGCTTGATGCCCACTGAGGGCAAGTTTTTTGAATTGTTTAACCAGCACGCGGAACTGTGCGTCAAGGGCGCTAAAGAAATGCTCGGCCTGATGACCAATTTCGACGACCTGGAAAACCGCGTGCATGCGATCGAAAGCATCGAGAAACAGGCGGACAAAGTCACTTACGCCACCGTGGAAATGCTGCACAAGACCTTCATCACGCCAATCGACCGCGACGACATCCATCAGCTGATCACGCGCCAGGACGACATCCTCGACTTGCTGGAAGACGCGGCGCAAACCGTCTCGCTGTACGACCTGAAAGCCGTCACGCCGGAAGCCAAGCGCCTGGCCGAACTGGTGCTGGCCTGTACCGAAAAAGTGCGCGACGCCGTCGCCATGCTGCACAACATGGACAACTCGCGCAAGATCGTCGCCATCTGCGAAGAGATCGACCGCCTGGAATCGGACGCTGACCATGTGATGCGCGCCGCCATGTCCAAGCTGTTCCGCGACGAACCGGACGTGCGTAACCTGATCAAGCTGAAAGCGATCTACGAAATTCTGGAAACCGTGACCGACCGTTGCGAAGATGTGTCCAATATTATCGAAGGCATCATCGTCGAAAACGCGTAAGCGTTGGGCCTGTCCTGAACCAGAATCAGAAAAGAAACTACAATGACCATACAAATCAGCATCTACGTGCTAGGCCTGTTGATCGCCCTCGCGCTGCTGTTTGACTTCATGAACGGCTTCCACGATGCCGCCAACGCGATCGCCACGGTGGTCTCGACGGGCGTATTGAAACCGCAGACCGCGGTTGCCATGGCCGCCACGTTCAACTTCGTCGCCATCTTCGTGTTCCACCAATTGACCGTAGCTGCCACGGTGGGCAAGGGCACGATTGACCCGACAGTGATCGACCAGTACGTGGTCTTTGGCGCGCTGATGGGCGCCATCTTCTGGAATTTGTTTACCTGGTACTACGGCATTCCATCGTCTTCCTCGCACGCCCTGATCGGCGGCCTGGTGGGCGCCGCCGTCGCCAAGTCGGGCACGGGCGCGCTGGTCGCGGCCGGCCTGTGGAAAACCGTGGCCTTCATCGTGATCGCACCGGTGCTGGGCTTTGTGTTCGGCTCGATCATGATGCTGCTGGTGTCGTGGATTTTTGTGCGTTCCACACCGCGCAAGGTCGACAAGTGGTTCCGCCGTTTGCAACTGGCATCGGCGGCAGCCTACAGCCTGGGCCACGGCGGCAATGATGCGCAAAAAACCATCGGCATCATCTGGATGCTGCTGATCGCCGCCGGCTACTCGAGCGTGAACGACAAGATGCCGCCGCTGTGGGTCATCATCTCGTGCTACACGGCCATCAGCTTCGGTACGCTGTTCGGCGGCTGGCGTATCGTCAAGACCATGGGCCAGAAGATCACCAAGTTGAAACCCGTGGGCGGCTTCTGCGCCGAAACGGGCGGCGCGATCACCCTGTTCGTCTCGACGGCGCTGGGCATTCCCGTGTCGACCACGCACACCATTACGGGCGCCATCGTCGGCGTCGGCTCGGCGCAAAAAATGTCGGCCGTGCGCTGGGGTGTCGCGGGCAACATCGTCTGGGCCTGGATCTTCACGATTCCCGCTTCGGCCTTCGTCGCAGCGGTCGCCTGGTGGATTGGCCAGCACATCATGTAATGGATAGCCAGCGCCAGTAAAAAGGGAGCCTTGTGAACTGAACCCCAAAAGTTGGACACCAACTTTTGGGGTTTTTTCATGACCAAGTACAACGAGCAGTTCAAGCTGACAGTGGTTCGGCAATATCTGGATGGCCGGCAAGGCTATAAATCAGTGGCCAATGATCACTTGCTTCATCATGTAGTGGTGAAGCGGTGGGTTGACCGGTATCGTTTGCATGGCATCGCTGGACTGCAGAAGAAATTCAGTCATTACGATGCCGAGTTCAAACTCGCCGTATTGCAGCGCATGTGGGACGAA
>NZ_JBNYXS010000022.1:0-104153 GCF_051380775.1 Janthinobacterium pasteuri
TACCTGCCGAATTATCTGGGGTGGCGCTGGATACTCGACGCCGGACGCATCCGCTCCCCAGAAACATTGTTGAAGGCAACCATGGGAGAGTTCCCACACCTTACGGTGACATAGCCTTTCTGTTCCATCGCCTTGCGCCTTCCTCTGTATGTATTGTCAATAAATATAGAGGAAAGCGGCAAGGCGCGGCGCGCCGGTGGATGGCTTCTTAAGCGGCGTGCTCCGCCTCGTCCAGGTCGGGCGCGTCGTCGCTGTTGTAGACGGCCAGGTCGGTCTGCCCCATGACCCGGCTGGTGACGGTGCCGGCCGTGATCGAGCCGCTCACGTTCAATGCCGTGCGGCCCATGTCGATCAGCGGTTCGACGGAGATCAGCAAGCCGGCCAGTGCGACGGGCAAGTCCATGGCCGACAGCACGATCAGGGCAGCAAACGTGGCGCCGCCACCCACGCCGGCCACGCCGACGGAACCGATGGTGATGATGGCCAGCAGTGGCAGCAGGAAGCTGACGGTGAACGGGTCGACGCCGACGGTGGGGGCGATCATCACGGCCAGCATGGCCGGATAGATGCCGGCGCAGCCGTTCTGGCCGATGGTCGAACCGAACGAGGCGGCGAAGTTGGCGATGCCTTCCGGCGTGCCCAGGCGCTGGGTTTGCGTCTGCACGCTCATCGGGATCGAACCGGCGCTGGTGCGCGAGGTGAACGCGAAAGCCAGCACCGGGAAGACTTTTTTCACGAAGCGCAGCGGGTTCAGACCCACGCCGGCGATGATGGCCAGGTGCACGAGGAACATCAGTATCAGCGCGCTGTATGAGGCGACGACGAAGTTAATCAATTTCAAGATGTCCGTGTAGCTCGACGAGGCCACCACTTCAAACATCAGCGCGAACACGCCGTACGGCGTCAGGCGCAGCACCAGGGTGACCATGCGCATGACGATGGCGTGCGCCACTTTCATGAAGCTGTCGAAAGAAGCGAAAATTTCCGGCTTTTTCGCGGCGATGCCCGTGGCCGAGATGCCGATGAAGATGGAAAACACGACGACGGCGATGGTCGACGTCTTGCGCGCGCCCGTCATGTCAAGGAAGGGGTTGGTCGGCACGAAGCTGACCAGCAGTTTGGGCAGCGACAGGGCTTTCGCCGTTTCCAGCGAACCTTGCAGTTGCACGCCGCGCGCCACTTCGGCCGCGCTCGACGTCAGGCCGACAGCCGTCAGGCCGAACAGCTTGGCCATCAGGATGCCCAGCGCGGCGGCGATCGTGGTCGTAATCAGGAGGGTACCGATGGTCAGCGCGCTGATCTTGCCCAGGGAACTCGCATCCTTGAGCTTTAAAATGGCGGAAATGATGGAGACCATGATCAGCGGCATGATGATCATTTGCAGCAGTTTTACGTAGCCGCTGCCGACGATGTCGATGTATTCATTGGTGCCCGCGATGACGGGCGAACCGGCGCCATACAGCGCTTGCGCCGCCGCACCCAGCAGCACGCCCAGGCCCAGGCCGGTGAAGACGCGCACGGTAAACGTCGCATGTTTGCGTTGCTGGTGGAACATGAAGGCGAAGACGATCAACGCAACGAGCAGGTTCAGAATGATGTTAATTGCCATGAAGGGGCCTTATCTTGGTTTTATTCGAGACTGCAGAGAGCATGAGAACTTTACTACAAGTAATTGCTGCCCCAGCCCGGGGCGAAAGGGCAAACACTGTACAGTACTATGGGGGCGTTTTGCGCAATACCGCTGCGAATATTACGCTATATAAATATGCTTCACAGGCATAAGCGCAGGTATAGGTCTGCCGGATGATTGTGGAATGGAGGATTTCATGCCAGCATTGCACGTTTGTTCGTTTGCTAATCTGGTGCAGTATTTTTTAAGGAAAAAGATGAATGCTTTAACGGAAGCTCAAGTACTCGATGTGGAAGAGCGCTTGCGCCTGGCCATGATGGCCTCCGACGTGGCTGTACTGAAAGATTTGCTTGCCGATGACTTGTTGTTTACGAATCACCTGGGGCACTTGCTGAGCAAGCATGCGGACCTGGCAGCGCACGAGCAGCGCCTGCTGACCATCACGGACTTGCGCGCGTCCGAGCGCCATGTGCGCGTCAACGGCCCCGTGGCCGTGGTCTCCGTGCGCATGCAGCTGACGGGCAGTTATCACGACGTGGAAACGCATGGCGACTTCCGTTTTACGCGCGTCTGGACGCAGGATGCGGCCGGCGCGCTGCAAGTGATCGCCGCCCATTCCGGCGTCGTGGCATAGGGGTGATGTAGTGGATCATCGTTCCAAAGGGCAGCTGTTTGAAGCGGTCATCGCCGCCGGCCCGGCCACCCTGGCCATCACGGCCGGCTATCCCGTGCTGTTGTATAACCTGGTGCGCACCTGGGCCGATGCCCCCGGCGCCAATGCCCTGGCCGCGCTGCTGCTGACGGGCGGCCTGTGGGCCTTGCTGGAATTCTGGCGCATCGCGCTGGCGACAGTGGCGCGCAAGGCCTATGCGTTCAACTGGCGCTTCTGGCTCGCCATCGCCAGCTTTCTTGCCTGCTTCGTGCGCTTCGTGCCGGACATGCCGGCCGGACTGATGCTGCTATTGATGGTGCTGCCGGCGCTGGCGTGGACGCATTTCATTTTGTTGCAGATCAAGCGCCCGGGCGACCTGTAGGTTTTACTCTTCCTCTCCGGCCTGTACTTTCAGCCAGGCTATCCGCCCATTGCCCGCCTCATGCAGCTGGGCCAGCAGGGCGGTGGCCGCCGTTTCAGGCAGGCTGAAGTCGAACAGCACGTCTTCGCTGTGCGCCACGTTCAGCAAGGTGGCGCCGGCGCCATCGAGTTCGCGGCGCAGCATGCCTTCCATCGCATACGGCACCGTGCAGCGCAGGGTGCGCTGGCGCACGATGGCCGTCTTTTCCGCTTGCAGCAGCGCTTGCGCCACGCTGTCCGTGTAGGCGCGCACCAGGCCGCCCGCACCCAGCTTGATCCCGCCAAAGTAACGCACGACCGTCGCCAGCACGCCTTCCAGATCCTGGTGGCGCAGCACGTCGAGCATGGGCCGCCCGGCCGTGCCGCTCGGTTCGCCATCATCGACGGCCGCCGACTGCCCGCCCGCCAGCAGGGCCCAGCACACATGGCAGGCGCCCGGATGCTGCGCCTTCAAGTCGTTGACCACCTGCTGCGCGCTGGCGCGGTCCGTCATCGGCTGCACGCAACCGATGAAACGGCTTTTCTTGATGATCAGTTCGCTGTGGACGGGGGTGGCAATGGTAAACGGCATGGCGGGTGCGAAGGCGGGCAAAGCAGCATGATAGAGGAAATGCGCGCCGGGGACGAGTCAGCCCGGTCGCGCTGCGGAAACTGATACCAGTTCGCGCAGCGCCGCGTCGCTCACTTGCAGGATATCGAACAGTCCCAGCGCGTGCAGGGCGGGCAAGGCGTCGAGGATGTCGCGCTCGGCGACGGCCTTTTCGGCGATGCTGCTCGTGTCATCCAGCCATAGCCGGGCATTGGCGAGGAAGGCGCCCACCGTGCCCTTGCGCACGGTGACGCCATTGAACTGGCACTGGTTTTGTTGATCTGGTAATACGTCTTCTGCACGCATGGTGAACTCCTGAATGATGGAAAGACTCCACTGTATGATGGCGGGATTGTCTTGCCTGCGTTGTTTATGTCATTCGATACGTCAAATCCGCCAATCTTGCCTTCGTCGCCGTCGCCGCTGCGCGTCGTGCGCATTGCCCAGCCGCAGCAACGGGTGACGGCGGCGCACAGCCATGCCAGCGGCCAGTTGTTCGGTGCCGTGCGGGGCTTGCTCTCCGTTGCTGCCGACAGCGGACAGTGGGTGGTGCCGGCCAGCCATTGCGTATGGATGCCGCCCCATCACGTGCATGCGCTGCGTTCGCATGGCCCGTTTGCGGGGTGGAGTGTGTATATGGATGAGGCCAGTTGCGCCAGCTTGCCCGCCGCGCCTTGCGTGATGCGCGTTTCGGGCTTGCTGCGCGAGGCGGTGGCCCGAGCCAGCGCCTGGAACAATGGCGCGCTTGACGCACTGGACGCGCGCCAGGCCCGGATGGCTGGCGTGATCCTCGACGAAATCGCCGCCGCGCCGCACGAGTCCTTCGGCTTGCCCTTGCCGAAGGACCCGCGCCTGCTGCGCGTGGCGCGCGCCGTGCTTGATGACCTGGCCGACGAGCGGGGCGTGGAAGCGCTGGCCGCCTGGGCCGGCGTATCGCCGCGCACCCTGGCGCGCCGGTTCACGATGGAGACCGGCTTTACGCCCTCGGCCTGGCGCCAGCGCGCCCGCATCCTGCGCGCCCTGGAACTGCTGGCCGCTGGCCAGCCCGTCACGACGATTGCGCTGGACCTGGGCTACGACAACATCAGCGCCTTCATCGCCATGTTCAAGCGCGTGATGGGCGTGACGCCGGGCAGGTATGGCGAGGGGATGGAATAGCTGGGGCACAAAACAAAAAAGCCAACCGCGAACGGTTGGCTTCTCTGACGTATTTGGTAGGCCGTGCGGGATTCGAACCTGCGACCAACGGATTAAAAGTCCGCTGCTCTACCAGCTGAGCTAACGACCCAAAAACTTTACAACAATTGCGGTAACGCTGTGCCGCATCAATATGTTTGCCATTGCAAGGCGCAAACACAGGATGAGGGCTAAATCTTGGTAGGCCGTGCGGGATTCGAACCTGCGACCAACGGATTAAAAGTCCGCTGCTCTACCAGCTGAGCTAACGACCCAAGGGCGGCTATTATGACGGCCAAAGCCGGTTTTGGGAAGGGCTGGATGGGGCAGGGGTGGAAAAAAGCCTTGCATGGTGCGCGCGTGTTGTCTGATGTGGGTAGCAAGCCCGCACGCAGTGGCCGTCGGGCTCGCTGGCCATCAAGGTGTGCGGCAGCGTACTGCCGTAGTGCTGCTGCTAGTGGGGCTGGCCTTCCTGCTGTTCCTGCTGTTCCTGCCGGAACTGCCCCTGGAGGGGCATCCGGCAACGGTCAAGGATTATTAATAGCGTTCCAGCCAGTGCGCATAGGGCGCCGGCAGGGTCCACGAGGCGCGTTCCACGCCGAGTTCCTTGGCGGCAAAGTAGGCCCAGTGCGGATTGGCCAGGTGCGCCTTGCCGACCATCACCACGTCCAGTTGTTCTTCCTTGACGACGCGCTCGGCGATGGCTGGCGTGCCGAAGCCCCAGGCGGACGAGACGGGTACGCCCGCTTCGCGGCGGACTCTTTCGGCAATCGGGCCCATGAAAGCGGGGCCCCACGGAATCGATACGTCGGGAATCGTGAAGCCCATGCTGACGCTGATCATATCCATGCCGGCATCCTTGAACTGGCGCACCAGGGCGATCGATTCGAGCAGGGTTTGCTCGTCGCGGCCGTCGAATTCCAGCACGCCAAAGCGGATCGTCAGCGGCAGGTGCTCGGGCCACACTTTGCGCACGGCTTTCAAGGTTTCCAGCAAGAAGCGGCTACGGTTTTCCACGCTGCCGCCATAGATGTCGTCGCGCTGGTTCGAATGGGCGGAAAAGAAGCTTTGCGCCAGGTAGCCGTGGGCGAAGTGCAGTTCCAGCCATTCGAAGCCCACTTCGCGGGCGCGTACGGCCGCATCGACGAAGTTCTGTTGCACGCGGGCGATATCGTCGAGATCCATGGCGCGCGGCACTTTCGGCAGGCCGCCGCCGAAGGCGATGGCGGACGGGGCGATGGTTTGCCAGCCGCGCGCGTCGCCTTGCGCGATATGGTTGTCGCCTTCCCATGGGCGGTTGGCGCTGGCCTTGCGGCCTGCGTGGGCGATCTGGATGCCGGGCACGGAGCCGGCCGCCTTGATGGCTTTTACCACCGGCACGAAGGCTTGCGCCAGATCATCATTCCAGATGCCCGTGCAGCCGGGCGTGATGCGGCCTTCGGGTGCCACGGCCGTCGCTTCGACGATCACCAGGCCGGCGCCGCCGCGCGCCATGCCCGCGTAATGCGACAGATGCCAGTCGTTGGGCTGGCCATCGACGGCCATGTACTGGCACATGGGCGGCACGGCGATGCGGTTGCGCAGGGTGATATCTTTAAGACTGAATGGCTGGAAGAGGGCGGGCATGGTGGCCTTTGCGTTTGTTGTTGGAGGGGGAGTGAATACTGATTCGGTAGTTCGTAAATATTCGAAGAATGGAATTAGTATAGCGCATGCTGTATGATTCTGCATATGCGTCCACACAAACATCCCTCCGCCAGCGAATTCGTCCTTGAGCGCGTGCTCTATGCCTTGAGCGATTCCATCCGCCTCGACATCGTGCGCCACCTGGCCCGCGTGGACGCGGCCGCCTGCGGCGACCTGGACGGCGGGCGGCCGAAGTCGACCGTCTCCCACCATTTCAAGGTCTTGCGCGAAGCGGGGCTGGTGTGGACAGAAAATACGGGTACCACGCACATGAACACCCTGCGCCGCGCCGATATCGAAAGCCGCTTCCCCGGCTTGCTGGATGCCATCCTGGCGCAGCAGCCATTGTCTCCCGGGGCGCCGGAGGCGGTCGGGCAGGGAGTCTTGCCGCCTGCCGTGCCACGCCATGCTCCAGGCTCGGCTATGATATCGGCCTTTCGGTAAATCCTCAGCCGCGCGCCCGTTGCGCGATGGGCTGGCGACACTACCTGGCACGGCAAGGGATGGGAATGACGGTAGCAGCAGTGGTATCTCAGGCGGACCTGGCAAATCGTCCGCAGTTTGGCTGGATCAATGGTTTAAAGGCGGGCGCGGCGCAGTTGATCGTGTTGCACCACCTGGCGTTTTACGGCCCCATGTCCGACTATGTGCGGCCCCTGTGGCCCGAGTTGCTGGGCTGGCTGGGCGGCAGCGCGCGCATCGCCGTGCAAGTGTTCCTCGTCATCGGCGGCTTTCTGGTCGCCAAATCCCTTTCGCCCGCCGGTCGTGCCGGCATTGCCACCCCGCTGCAAGCCGTCTGGCGCCGCTATGCCAAGCTGGCGCCGCCTTTCCTGGTCGCCACCTTGATCGCCGCCATCATCACGCCTGTGGCTGGCATCTGGATGCTGCACGATTCCATGTCGGCCGCCGTCACCCTGGGCCAGCTGAGCGCCCATGCCCTGCTGCTGCACGGGGTGCTGGGCTATGAATCGCTGTCGGCCGGCGCCTGGTACGTGGCCATCGATTTCCAGCTGTACATGCTGACGGTATCGCTGCTGTGGCTGGGCGGTCGCCTGGCAGGCCAGCGCCGGCACTGGCTGATGCCGTTGGTCGTCACCGTGGGCATCACCTTTTCCTTGCTGTATTTCAATCTCGATGCTGGCTGGGACAATTGGGCGCCGTATTTCTTCGGCAGCTATGGCTTGGGACTCATGGCCTGGTGGGCCAGCGACCCCAGGCGCAAGCCCGGTGCCATGATTGCGCTCATGGCCCTGGCCGCCGTGCCGGTGCTGCTGGCGCTGGCCATCGATTACCGCAGCCGCATCGCCCTGGCCCTGATCGTCGCCTGCGCCCTGTTCCTGTTCGGCCGCGCCCGCACGCCTTCCCAAGGCCGCGCCTGGAGCACCATCAACGCCCTGGGACGCATCTCGTATGCCGTCTTCCTCGTCCACTTTCCCGTCAGCCTGCTGGTCAATGCCTTGTTTACCGCCTATGTCCCATTGGAGCCGGCCTGGCAGGCGCTGGGCATGCTGACGGCCTGGGGCGCCAGCCTGGTGGCCGGGGCCGCGTTTTACCGCTGGGTGGAGGTGCCGCTGGGGCGGGTGGTGGGCAATGTGGTGGCGCATCTGGCGGGGCGGCCGGCATGGGTATCGCGTTAAGGTCGAAGCTGTCGAGTACCGATCGCGCTCGCCTTCTGAAATAATGCTGCCTGTTTCTATACTGAAAAACAAAAAAGCCAACCGCGAACGGTTGGCTTCTTCATAGTATTTGGTAGGCCGTGCGGGATTCGAACCTGCGACCAACGGATTAAAAGTCCGCTGCTCTACCAGCTGAGCTAACGACCCAAAAACTTGTACAACAACTTCGGTAACACTGTGCCGTAAAAAAATGCTTGCTAGTACAACTCGCAAGCAGATCAGTACTGCGTATTCGTGGTAGGCCGTGCGGGATTCGAACCTGCGACCAACGGATTAAAAGTCCGCTGCTCTACCAGCTGAGCTAACGACCCGAAGAAGAAAGATTATAGGGGGTGCCCGGGATTCTGTCAAACCTAACGGGCAACTTTTTCCCCGTTTTTACTTTTTGCCGCCCCGTTCCTTGGCGGCCTGGGCCGCGCTGGAGTCCGGGTAGCGCGAGATCAGCGCGTTCAGCGTCTTGGTCGCGTTTGGCTTATCTTTCAGCTCCGTATAGCAGCTGGCGATGTTGAGCATGGCGTCGGGCGCCTTGGGGCTGTCCGGGTAGTGTTTCAGCACTGCCTGCTGGGCCGTGATGGCGCTCTTGCAGTCGCGCTGGGCGTAATAGGCGTTGCCCAGCCAGTATTGCGCGTTGGCCGCGTAGGCCGATTCCGGATAGCGCTTCACGAAGGCGTCCAGTGCCGTGACGGCGCCCTTGTAGTCGCCCGACTTGAACAGGCCAAACGCGGATTCGTACGCGCTTTGTTCGGAGACGCCTACGGCCGCTTCCTGGCCGTCGATGGTGACCTGGCGCGGCTCTAACTTGCGCAGGCGCGCGTCGATGTCGGTGTAGAAATCCTTCTGGCGCTTTTGCACATTCGTCAGGTCGTTGCCCAGCACTTCGATCTGGCCGCGCAGGCGGGCGATCTCTTGCATGGTCTGGTCGTGCTGGTTGATCAGGCTCAAGGTGCTGGTCTTGTCCGCCTTGGTGTCGATGCGGCTGTTCAGGTCGCGCGCCATGGCGTCCACCTTGGCGCGCAGCTCCAGGATGGCCTTGCGCGCTTCGTCGTCGTCGAACAGGGCGGCGTTGGCGTGCAGGGGCAGGTAGGCAAACGCGGCCATCAAGGCGGCGGCGACGCCGGCTTTCGAGAATGTCATCATGGGTCGGGCTTTCAAAGGTTACGCAAAACATGCAAACGGGGCGCCGGGCGGTGAATCACCGCGCTGCGCCCCATTATTATGCCTATGACTGGCCAGTTAGGTAAGCGTCAATGCTGCGGCGCTCACCCATGCACATCAATAAACGATGTCAGCGCGGCGGTTTTCAGCCCATGCTGCTTCGTTGCTGCCTTGTGCTTTAGGCTTTTCTTTGCCCAGCGACACGGCTTCCATTTGGCCTTCTGGCACGCCCAGGGCAGCCATCGACTTGCGCACGGCTTCAGCACGTTTCTGGCCCAGGGCCAGATTGTACTCAGCGCCACCGCGTTCATCGGTGTTACCTTGGATCAGGATCTTGCGGCTAGGCGTTTTCACCAGGTAGCCAGCGTGGTTTTGCACGACTGCGGTGTCCGCTTCGCGCACGACGTATTTGTTGAAGTCGAAGTAGATGCTGCGGTTAGCCAGCACGCCTTTTGGATCGTCCAGTGGATCGACCGATGCGGTCGTCACTGGCTGAACTTGGCGGGTGTCAACTGGAGCTGCGACTTTTTCAGGAGCGCGCTCAACCACTGGGGTTTCTGCGACTTTGACTGGGGTGCTGCAGGCGGACAGCAGGGCTGCGGTAGCGGCGATGAAAGCCAAACTTTTAAAGTTACTCATTTTTATTCTCCGGGTCATGGTTAAAGGTGAAACTGTACAGCATTTACTTCATAAAAGGACCCCAGGTGGGCTCCTTGATATTGCCAGCTTGCGTAGTCAAACGCTGTTTGACGCGGCCATCCACCGATACCACTGCCAGCGACTTGCGTCGTCCGGATTCGGTCGCGTACATGATATATTTCCCGTTGGGCGAAAAGCTCGGTG
The DNA here is from genome assembly GCF_051380775.1 of Janthinobacterium pasteuri. NCBI lineage: Bacteria > Pseudomonadati > Pseudomonadota > Betaproteobacteria > Burkholderiales > Oxalobacteraceae > Janthinobacterium > Janthinobacterium pasteuri. Next base: position 9,828 of record NZ_JBNYXS010000022.1, read on the forward strand.
ATTCGTCGTTGGCGGTGTCCGACAGGCGCAGTTCCTGGCCACTAGCCAGGTCGAGCGCGTAGAGCTGGAAATTGCCGTCGCGACGGGAAATATAAGCGAGAGTCTTCCCGTCGGACGAAATCCGCGGGCTGATGTTGTAGGAGCCGCCAAACGTCACGCGCTTGGCTTCGCCACCGCCGACCGACATGCGGTAGATCTGTGGTCCGCCGCTGCGATCGCTGGTGAAGTAAATGCTTTGGCCATCGGCCGAGAATTGGGGTTCCGTATCGATGCCGCTACTGTTGCTGACGCGGCGCAAGCCGCTGCCGTCGGCATTGACGGTGTAGACCTGGGTATGGCCATCGCGCGACAGGGCCACGGCCAGCTGCGAACCGTCCGGGCTCCAGGTGGGCGCAGAATTGCTGCCTTTTTCATTCGATACGATGGTGCGCTGGCGCGTCACCAGGTTTTGCACGTAAACGATGGGTTTTTTCTTTTCAAACGAGACATACGCCACCTTGGTGCCATCCGGCGACCACGACGGCGAAATGATCGGCTCGTTCGAGCGCAGGGCGACCTGGATGCCTTCGCCATCGGCGTCGGCGATTTCCAGGCGGTATTCGCGGCCCGATTGCGTGACGTAAGCGATGCGCGTGGCGAACGCGCCTTTCGTGCCGGTCAACTTCTCGTAGATGTCATCGGCGATCTTGTGCGCCAGCAGGCGGTTGAACTGCGGCGCAGCCGCATTGTTCATGCTGGAGATCTGCGCGCCCTTGATGGTGTCGAACAGCTTGTAGCGCACGTCCAGGCGGCCATCGGCCATGCTTTGCACGGTACCTGCTGCCAGCGCGTCGGCGCCGCGCGACTTCCATTGGCCGTAGCTGACGGGCGCTGTTTCCGACACGGGCGCATCGGCGTCGATCAGCTTGAACACGCCGCTGCGCGCCAGGTCGGCCTTGATGATGCCAGACAGCGATTGCGGCGCCGCCGATTCATTGACAAAGCTGGCGACAGCCACCGGGATCTGGTTGCTGCCGATCCCTGTAATCTCCACGCGCAGCTGCGCCTGGGCGCCGGAGGCTCCCAGCATCAGGCCGGCGCAGAGCACGACATAGCTCATTTTTTTCATGGTCATCATTTAGGCAAATCCTTCATCTCGAATATGAGTTCAATCTCGCGTTCCACGGTGCCGTCTTTTTTCTTCGGCAGTGGCGACGATTTATTAATGGCGTTTTCTACCGAGCTGTCATACGCCGGCAGGCCGCTACTTTTAATCTTTCGGACCGAAATAATTTCCCCAGTTGGCAGTTGCTCGATCTTGAACACGGCGCGCGGGTTGCCCGGCACGTCCGTGCTACCGCTGTACGCGATATTGCTCTTGATCTTGCTCGTCAGGGCAGCGACATAGCCGCTGTCCTTGCGCGGCGCGGTCGCTTTCTCGGCCGTGCCTGTTGTGCCGGCGCCCGCCGCACCCGTGATGCGGCTCATTTCTGCGGCGCGCGCCTTGTCGGCGGTTTTTTTCTCTTCCGCCGCTTTCTTGGCCTTGGCCGCTTTTTCGGCCGCCGCTTTTTTATCGGACAGTTCTTTCTCGGCTTTTTCTTCCGCCGCTTTCTCTTTGGCTTCTTTGGCTTTCGCCAGTTTGTCGGCCTTTTCTTTTTCCAGCTTTTCAGCCTTGTCTTTTTCTTTCTGCTTCTGTTTTTCCAGTTCGCGCTTTTCTTCCTCGCGTTCCTTCAATTCCTGCTTGCGGCGTTCTTCCGCTGCCGCTTTCTCTTTTTCTTCTTTGAGCTTGGCCTTCTTGCGCTCCAGGGCGATCTCCGCCTCGCGCAGGTCGACTTTCGGCTCGGGCGCGGCCACCGGCGGCGGTGGCGGCGGGGCCGGCTGTTCCACTTGTGGTTCCGGCGGTGGTAACGGTGTCGGCTCCGGTTCCGTCGCCACGTCGGGCTGCGGCGCGGCCGTCTGTACTTTCAGGTCCCATACTTCCGCTTCGACGGCCACAGGTTCCGTATTTTGCCAGTGTACGCCTACCCACAGGAAAAACAGCAGGCCAAGGTGCATCGCCAGCGCCAGGCCCAGCGAGGGCCAGCGGCTGCGTTCGCGCGGCACGCTGTAGGGCTTGCCGAGTACATGGTCGATTTGTTTGGTCTGCAAAGTCTAGTCTATCTAAAAACGGTCAAGTCTGGAAACAGGGTGCTGCGCTTACTTGGTGGCCAGGCCAACGCGGGTAATGCCCATCTTTTTCGCTTCCGAAATGAGCTGGATCACATCGTCGTACTTGCTTTCCTTGTCGCCCGCGATCATTACGGGATAGTCGGGATTGCTCTCGTGCAAGCCGCGCAGCTTGCGCAGCAGGGCGTCGCGGTTCGGTTCCGTTTCCGGCGACAGCTGTTCCTTGCCGATGACGCCGATCGACAGCGAACCATTCGGTTTCAGCACGATCTGAATATAGTCATCGGGCGGTTTGGCCGATCTTTCTGCGTTGGGCAGGTTCACCACGCTGGGATTGTTCGACGATGGCATCACCATGAAAATGATCAGCAGCACCAGCATCACGTCGATGTACGGCACGACGTTGATCTCGGACTTGAACTTGCGGCCACGGCCGCCGCGCATGCCGCCGCTATTGAATGAGGAACCCATGGACGCTGCTCCCTCTTAGCGCGACTGGCGCTGCAAGATGTTGGAGAATTCCTCGACGAAGCTCTCGAAGCGGATCGCCAGGCGGTCGATGTCATGCGAAAAACGGTTGTAGGCGACGACGGCGGGAATTGCCGCGAACAGGCCGATGGCGGTGGCGATGAGCGCTTCGGCAATGCCGGGCGCGACGGCGGCCAGGGTGGCTTGCTGCACGTTGGCCAGGCCGCGGAAGGCGTTCATGATGCCCCAGACGGTGCCCAGCAGGCCGATGTAGGGCGAGACGGAGCCGACGGAAGCGAGGAAGGCCAGATGCGATTCGAGCACGTCCATTTCACGCTGGAAGGCGGCGCGCATGGCGCGGCGTGCGCCGTCGAGCACGGCGCCCACGTCCAGCGCTTCGCGCGAACCGTAGGAAGCCTTGCCTTTGATGAATTCACCCATGCCGGCGTCAAAAATACGGGCCAGCGCGCCGCTCTGGTCGCGGTTGCCGCTGGCGCTTTGATGCAGGGCATGCAGGTTGCCGCCGGCCCAGAAGCTGCGTTCAAATTCGATGGTTTGCTTGCGCGCCTGGCGCACGGCAAACATCTTGCGGAAAATGTACGTCCAGCTGGTCAGGGAAATCAGCAGCAGCAGGGCCATGATCAGTTGCACGATCAAATGGGCATTGGTGATGAGCGCGAGGAAAGAAAGATCTTGTGTAACGTTCATTGGCTGGCAGTCTGTTGGGTGAATTGTCCGGGGGTGGCGGGTAGGGCTCAGGCGGCGCGCATGCGGGCCGCCACTGCATCAGGCACGGCGCGCGGGCGCAATGCCGAGTCGACGCAGCCGATCTTGACGCGGGCCGTGTTCAGCAGGCGCTCGCCGCACCAGGCTTGTTGCAGGAAAACGATGGAGGCGCGCCCCATCTTTTCTATGCTTAAGGTTAATCTTACCGTGTCATCGAGCCTGGCTGGCGCATGATAGTCGGCGTTGACGCTTTTGACAACGAACATCGCGTCGTGCTGCTCCAGCAATGCCTGCTGGCCCACGTCGATGGCGCGCAGCCATTCCGTGCGTGCGCGCTCGAAAAATTTCAGGTAGTTTGCGTAATAGACGATGCCGCCGGCGTCGGTGTCTTCATAGTAGACACGTACGTTCCAGGTAAAGACTGAAGGCATGTTTATTGCGCCAGTAGTGAGATTGAGCAACATTTTACGCGATTTTTCTTCTTGTGACTGTGGGCGCTTGCTGGAAAGCCATGCAAAAGCTGCATATAAGTTGCACCGCAGCATTGTAAATCCGGGGCGCACAATGGCAAGCTTCGTAACATACGCTTACATGCCGTGGCCAGGTTTAAGTTCAGCTTAAGAGCCGCAGTCTTGCCCCGGGGCGGCCTGTGGTCGTGCCCGGGCTGCGTTGGCGCGCGGCGATTATAGCCGTACGGTTGCATTCCTTGCTCAATTTGGGCACTTAACTTACAATTTGACTTCCATTACGTCTCACGTGACTGGCGAAAAGTCGGGCGATCTCCCTGAATGGCGATCGGCAAACCGGCGAAAGGTGGGCACCCACCGGGAAACGTGAGATTTTTCATCAGCCGTTCGCCTGGGTAGCCACTATGGAAAAGCACGAAGAGGCTGCCTGTCCAATGTTGTTATTCACTTAACGCCGGCTCCCCTCATTCGATCCAACCTGCCAGTACAAGCACCCTTATCTTTGGAGTTTTTACATGTTCGCAAAAGATCACACCCTCGCCAACGTCGATCCTGAATTGTTCGCCGTCATTCAAAAAGAAAACGTGCGCCAGCACGATCACATCGAGCTGATCGCGTCGGAAAACTATACGTCGCCAGCCGTCATGGAAGCGCAAGGTTCGCAGCTGACGAACAAGTATGCCGAAGGCTATCCGGGCAAGCGCTACTACGGCGGCTGCGAATTCGTCGACATCGCCGAGCAACTGGCCATCGACCGCGTGAAAAAACTCTTCGGCGCCGAATGCGCGAACGTGCAGCCGAACTCTGGCTCGCAGGCGAACCAGGGCGTGTTCTTTGCCATGCTGAAACCGGGCGACCTGATCATGGGTATGTCGCTGGCCGAAGGCGGTCACCTGACCCACGGCATGCCACTGAATATGTCCGGCAAGTGGTTCGACGTGGTGTCGTACGGCTTGACGGCGGAAGAAGACATCGATTACGAGGCGATGGAACGCCTGGCGCGCGAACGCAAGCCGAAACTGATCATCGCCGGCGCGTCGGCCTTCTCGAAAAAGATCGACTTCGAACGCTTCGGCAAGATCGCCAAGGAAGTGGGTGCCTACTTCATGGTCGACATGGCCCACTACGCCGGCCTGATCGCCGCCGGCCTGTACCCGAACCCGGTGCCGTTCGCCGACTTCGTCACCTCGACCACGCACAAATCGTTGCGCGGCCCGCGTGGCGGCATCATCCTGATGAAGGCTGAACACGAAAAAGCCATCAACTCGGCCATCTTCCCTGGCATCCAGGGCGGCCCGCTGATGCACGTGATCGCCGGCAAGGCCGTCGCCTTCAAGGAAGCGCTGAGCCCTGACTTCGTCGAATACCAGAAGCAAGTGATCAAGAACGCCGACGTGCTGGCGAAAACCCTGATCAAGCGCGGCCTGCGCATCGTGTCCGGCGGCACCGAGTCGCACGTCATGCTGGTCGACCTGCGCGCCAAGAACCTGACAGGCAAGGAAGCCGAAGCCATCCTCGGTTCCGCGCATATCACCTGCAACAAGAACGGCATCCCGAACGACCCGCAAAAACCCTTCGTTACCTCGGGCATCCGCCTGGGCAGCCCGGCGATGACGACGCGCGGCTTCAAGGAAGCGCAAGCGGAAGAAGTGGGCAACCTGATCGCCGACGTGCTGGACAATCCGCATGACGCCGCCACCATCGAGCGCGTGAAAGCGGCCGTGAAAGTGCTGGCCGACGCGCACCCTGTGTACGCCTCATAATTATTTGTCCAGAATGTGTCATACAGAGTAAGATTCTGTCTGACACATTCCAGTCGTGCCCCAGGGCGCCCGGAGTGATTCGGGCGCCCTTTGTACAAGGGCGGCGATTTTCCGTCATTAACTACTATAAAGTTGTCTTCGCCCCATGAAATGTCCATTTTGCCAGCACGGCGATACCCAGGTTCTCGATACGCGCGTATCGGAGGAAGGGGATGCCATTCGGCGCCGCCGCCGCTGCGGCAAATGCGACAAGCGTTTTACCACTTACGAACGTATTGAACTTATCATGCCGGCCGTCGTCAAAAAGAATGGCAGCCGGACGGAGTTCGCTGCGGATAAGTTGCGCGGCAGTTTGATGCTGGCCTTGCGCAAGCGTCCCGTCGCGGCCGCCTCCGTGGATACGGCCATTGCGTCCATCCAGGAAAAACTGCTGACCAGCGGTTTGCGCGAAGTCGATTCCGGCTATATCGGCGAACTGGTCATGCAGGAACTCAAGCGCCTGGACAAGATCGCCTACATCCGCTTCGCCTCCGTGTACAAGAATTTCGAAGACCTGGCCGAGTTCCAGGATGCGATTGCCGAAGTGGGGCAGGCGCGCAGCAAGCCCTGACGTTCACCTTCTTGTTCACCTGATTGAAAATGGGGCCGGTTCTGCGCCCCGTGTTCATCACGCCAGCGTTCGCCTGGCAAGCCGCCTGATCAATCCAGGCGCTTTTTTTTTCATTTTATCGCCGTGCTGTTTGCGCTAGCGCAGACCCGGCTTTTTGCGCGCGCCTATCGTGTACCTGGGCCGCCTGTTCTTGCGACTCTGTCTGCGGAAGGGAGGAGCGCATGCGCAATGGCGGTCGCGAGATGTTTCCTGCGGGCGGCAGCAGCCTCGTCGAGGTGCTCGTGTCCCTGCTGCTGTTGGCGCTGGGCCTGCTGGGTGCCGGCATCCTGCAACTGAGCTCCCTGCGCGCGCGCCATGAGTCGGCACTGTTGTCGACGGGCGTGCAACTGGCCGCCGGCATGGCTGAACGCATGCGCGCGAACAGCGTGCTCATGCGCGGTCTCGATGCGGGTAATCCCTACCTGAACGTAGCCTACGAGGCGGCGGACGGCGCCGAGCCTGTCGGCGGCGCTCCGGACTGTTTCGGCGCTGCCGCCTGCAGCGCGGCCGAACTGGCGCAATTCGACATCGCCGAATGGAAGCACAGGCTGCATGCGGCCTTGCCTGGCGCGCGTCTGCAAATCTGCCGCGATGCTCCCGCGTGGGACGCCGCCGCTCAAGGCTTGCACTGGGCGTGCAGCGGCGGCAAGGGCGCGCCCATCGTTATCAAGCTGGGCTGGCGCGCCCGTCTGCCCGATGGATCACCCGCCGTGAATGCGGCAAACGAGTCGCTGCCCAGGCTGGCATTCCAGCTGGGGGGAGGCGGCGCATGAACGGCATGCACGTTCGCGGGCGCCGGCATCGGGGCATGAGCCTGGTCGAATTGCTGGTGGCCCTGTCGCTGGGCGCGCTGCTGATGCTGGCCGCCAGCACCGTGCTGCTGGCGGCCAGCGGCAGCTATGGCGACCAGTCCGCCAATGCGCGGCTGGACGACAATGGCCGTTATGCGCTCGACACCATTGCCCGCGCCGTGCGCCAGACGGCGTATGTGAACTGGGATAGCAGCGCCGCGCCCGTCGCCCATGCGGATGACGACAGCGCGAATGTCGCCGGGCTCGATGCGCGCAGCCTGGGCAAGAACAGCGAGGGCATCAGCGGCGCGCTGCCCGGCGCCCTGCATGGCAGCGATGTGCTGGCCCTGCGCTATTACGGCGCTGGCAAGGAAGAGGGCGGCGACGGTTCCGTGCTCAATTGCGCCGGCTTCGGCGTGGGCGCCGCACAAACGGAGGCGCAGCGGGGCTGGAGCATTTTTTATGTGGCGCAGGGCGCCGATGGCGAAGGCGAGCTGCGCTGCAAATACCGTGGTGCGAATGGCTGGGGTGCGGACGCCGTCATCCGCGGCGTCGACGGTTTCCAGGTGCTGTATGGCCTCGATACGGATACGCCGCCCGACGGCGTGGCGAACCAGTATGTCAATGCCAGCGCGCTCGACGCCGACGATGCGGCGCTGGTGCTGACGGGCGCGGATGCTGCCGCGCGTCAGCGCGATTTTTACCGGCGCACGCACTGGAAGCGCGTGGCCAGCGTGCGCGTGGCGCTGCTGTTGCATGGCGAAGCGGGCCAGGCGGACAAGATGGCGGAACTGGGGCCGGCGCAGTTCGACCTGTTCGGCAAGGCATATGCCGAGGCGCACGGCGCCGGCGACACGGGCGTGCGCATTGCGCGCGCTGCCTTGCCTGCAGCAACGCGCTCCAGGCTGCGGCAGCTGGTGCAGACAAGCATCATGCTGCGCAACGGGCCGGCCTAGGCGGGCGCCATGATGGCTGGCGCGGGTGCCCGCTGTTGCCCAGGCCGCTGCGCTCCTGGCGCGCGGCCGCGTGGCGCCACCCTGGTATATGTGCTGTGCCTGCTGGTGATCATCTTGCTGCTGGGCATATCGGCAGCGCAGATGGCCTTGCAGGGAGAAAAGGCGGCACGCGGCGAGCGCGACCGGCAAATCGCGTTTCAGGCGGCGGAGGAGGCATTGGTGGATGCGCAAAACGATATCGAAGGCTTGCCCGGCGCGCCGGGACGCAGCAGCCTCTTCGCACCAGGCAGTGCGGCCGGGTTCGTGGCCGGCTGCGGCGAAGGGGGCGTACTGGGCTTGTGCCTGCCCGCACCCCAGAATGAGCCGGCGCTCTGGCTGAGCATGGATCTGGATGGTGCCGAAAGCAGCAGCCGCGCGGTGCCGTATGGCCAGTTTACGGGCGCCGTCATGCAGACGGGGCAGGGCTTCCTGCCGTCGCGCCGGCCCCGCTACCTGATCGAACTGCTGCCGTTCCACCCACCCGGCGCGCAGGCCACGGCAGTGGCTGGAGGCCTGGCCACGGAAAGCTATGTGTACCGCATCACGGCCATGGGTTTTGGCGCGCAGGACAGCACGCAAGTCGTGCTGCAAAGTTATTATCGCAAAGAGGCGGCGGGAGCGGGGCCATGAGGGCGCTGTCGTCCGTCTGCTTGCTGCTGCTGGCTTGCCTGGCCAGCCTGGTGTGCGGCCCCGCCGTCGCCGCCCCTGCCACGGTGACGCTGGCGCGGGCCGACGCAGGCTTGCACGGTGCTCGCGTGCCGCCGAATCTGCTGCTCAACCTGTCCCTCACGCATGCGGCCGCCGCTGCTGCACATGGCGGCGACTATGCGCCGCAGCGCGAGTACGCTGGTTACTTCCATGCGCGCATGTGCTATAGCTATCCGTATCGCAGCAAGGACGGCGCCATGCTGCCGGACTTGCGCGTAGCGACCGCTTACTTCTCCGTGCTGAAACCGGCCGATGCGCTGCACGGCTGCGGCGGTGATAGTTTTAGTGGCAACTTTCTCAACTGGGCCGGCACCAGCATGCTCGACATCGTGCGCTATGCCTTGACGGGAGGTGATCGCGTCATCGACGAAGTGCGCAAGACGGTGCTGCAGCGCGCCTGGCTGCCTGACGCCGACGGCCCCGTCGATTTCTTTGCCCACCCTGTCTTCTTCCCCCGCAAGGTCTTGCATGCAGGCGTGGCGGCGGCGACACCGTTTGCGCTGGCGCAACTGGCCATCGTTTCCTGTCGCAACCGCTTGCTGTTCGGCGATGCCAGCCTCGGCCAGCCTGCGAGTGGCAGTTGCGACGCGCCCGGCTTTGCTGCCACGCACGGCGTGTTTCGCGCGCGCGTGCGCGTTTGCGACGCCGATGAGGGGCCGCTGCGCGACGATTTGTGCCAGGCGTATGGCAAGAACTACAAGCCGGTGGGCGCCGTGCAGCGCCATGGCGGCAGGGTGCGCGTGGGCGTGTTTGGTCACTTGAACGGCATGCCTGCCAGCGCCGGTCCCGTGTATGGCGGCATGCTGCGCGCGCCGCTGGCCCACGTTGGGCGGCGGCGCTGGATCGCGCCCGACTATATGCCGCAAGACAATGCCGACGCCGAGTGGAATCCCGCCACTGGCGTGTACGTAGGCCAAGGTGTGGCCCAAGGCACGGGTCCTGGCGGCGGGGTGACCGCTTACATCAATGGCCTGGGCCGCAGCAATGCGGGGCATCCCGGCACCTACGCCAGGGCGGCGCCGCTGGCTGAATTGCTGTACGAATCGCTGCGCTATTTGCAGGGGCGGCAAGCAAGTGCCGCTGTGCCGCCTGTCACTGCGCCGCCTGCCATCGACGAGGGTTTGCCGGTGGTGATTGCGTGGAGCGACCCGCAAACGGCCACTTGCCAGCGCCACATCGTCGTCAGCCTCGGCGATGCGGGCATGGCGAGCGACCGTTACGTGCCCGGCAATGTCCCGGCGACGCCGGCATCCAACGGTGACCGTGCCCGCGCCGCCGATGGCTTTGCGCCGCCGCCATTTGATGCGATGGCCTGGACGCATGCGGTGGGCAGCCTGGAAAGTTCAGGCGCGCAGGGTAATCCCGCGCCACGGCCCGAACTGGGGGCGCTGGAACTGCTGGCCGACGGAGCGGGCGGCGCCAGCTATCATGCGGCAGGGCTCGCCTACTGGTCGCATGTGCAGGCCCTGCGTCCCGGCGCCAAGTACGATGGCGTTGCAAAGGTCGAGCACTATGCGGGCGACTTGCGCCAGGGCGATCCGGCGGGCCTACCTGCCGCCACTCCCTTGTTGCTGGCGGCCAAATATGGCGGCTTTCTCGATGCGAACGGCGACGCCAACCCCTATAAGAGCGCGGCGGGCAACGCGCTGGAGGAGTGGAGTGCTGACGGCCGCTGGCCCGCCCATTACCTGCCGGGCAGCGATCCGGCCGCCCTGATCGCCGGATTGCGCGCAGCTTTTGTGGCAGCCGACATGGGCAGCTTGCCGGCGACGCTGGCGGGGCCGGCCCTGATGGCCTTGGCCAGCGGCACGGAAGAGGCATATTGGTTCCAGACGCAGATGCGCCTGGCGGATGGCAGCATGACCCTGTCGCGCACCGCATTTGCCGTGGGTGCCGATGGGGCGCTGCTTCCCGGCAAGCCATGGTGGCGCGCTGGCGGCCAGGATAAGCCCGTGCCGGATGGCGCGTCCGCGTCCTTGCGTCCCGTTTATACGCTTGACGCCAAGGGCGCCCTGATGCCGCTGGCCTGGAAGCGTCTCGACGCGGAACAGCGCGGCGCATTCGACGGCGGGGATGGCCAGGCGGGCCAGGGCGAAGCGCGCCTGGCGTATCTGCTGGGCCAGCGCTCGCACGAGGTGGGTCAGCCAGGCGGCTTCCTGCGCCGCCGCGCGGGTAGCCTGGCTGCGGCGCCGCATGGCAATCTGTTGTACGTGGGCGCGCCTGGGCTGGGTATGCCGGGTGCCGCCTATGGCTTGCACCGCAAGTTGCTGCTGCAGCGCCGGAAAATGCTCTACCTGGGCACCAACGATGGCTTGTTGCATGCGTTCGATGCGCGCACGGGCAGCGAGGTGTTTGCCTATCTGCCGCAAGCGCTGCTGCCCGCCGCCGCAGTCACTGCGAGCACTCACTACAGCCCCGGGCCGCTGCTCGATGGCGCGGCGGCCACGGCGGAAGTGCTGACGCTGGGACGCTGGAAGACGGTGCTGGTGTCGGGCATGGGCGGTGGGGCGCAGGGCGTGTTTGCGCTCGACATCACGGACCCGGCCCGCTTCGCGCAAGACGGTGCGTTGTGGGAATTTACAGATCGCGACGATAAGCTGATGGGCAATGCGCGCGCGCCGCCCGCCTTTGCCCGCATCAATATGGGCGGGAAGGGAGGCGTTGTGGCCTACCGCGATTTTGCCATCGTTGCCAGCGGCTACAACAACCATGCTGACGATGGCAAGGACACGACGGCGCCCGCATCGTCCGCCGCCATCTTCCTGCTGGCGCTGGACAAGGCGCCCGGCACGCCCTGGGTGTTGGGTAGTAATTACTTCCGCCTCAAGGTACCCGTGGCCAGCGGCGGCGGTGGCGGCGATGCGGATGGGGACACCGGCGCCATGTCCCAGGCGCTGGGCCCGCCTGCCGTGGTGCCGGGCGGCGACGGTGCACTGGCGTATCTGTATGCGGGCGATTTGCAAGGCAATATCTGGCGCCTCGACATGGCTGGCGGGCCGCCGTGGAAGGAGGAGCAGGGGCGCAAGCTCGTGTTTGTTGCGCGTGATGCGCAGGGCAGGCGCCAGCCCGTGACGCAGCGGCTGAACGTGGCGTATGCGCCCGGTGGCGGCTATATGCTGCTGTTCGGCACGGGCAAGCTGGTCGAAGCGGCCGATACCTGGCCCGCCGCCTTCCTGTCACAGTCGTTTTACGCCGTGCACGACGATTTGCGCGATGCCTCCCCTACGCGCAGGCGGGCCGATCTGGAGCAGCGCAGCCTGGGCGAGGCGGTGGGCGGCGTGCGCGTCGACGGCGCCGAGCTGCGCTATACGGGCAGCGACGCCATGCGCGGCTGGTACCTCGATTTTCTCAATCCCGCGCAGACGGGCGAACGCAGCGTCAGCAGTCCCGTACTGGCTGCCGGCAAGGTGCTGTTCAACACTGTCCTGCCGGGGCGCGATCCTTGCGCCAAGCCCGCCACGCGCCTGTACGTGCTCGATGTGCTGAGCGGCTTTGCCGCCGATGGCGCCGGTGTCGTGCAGGCGGGCGCGCAGACAGGGCGCTTGTTCGATGGCCTGGCGCGCGCGCCGCCGCTGGCGTTGGAACTGCACAGCACAGTGGGCGCAGCGACGGCGGCAGGGCGGGCCGAGGGGCGCACGGAGCTGGCCGTGCTGCAACCGGGCTTGCCCGGTACGGCCAGCGGGGCTGGGCTCAAGGTGGTCAGCGCACCGCTGCCGGCGCGGCGCCTCAGTTGGCGCGAAGTGGCGAACTGGCGCGAATTGCACGAGGCGGCCAAGAAAAAATAGGTGCCGGCATGGCTGGCGTGCCGAAAGTTAAAGCGGCCCAGGCTGGCGCAGCGGCTGGCACTTTTTTGGAGAGAGGGAGGTCCCATGGGAGCGCTGGAAAGGCGACACTGGCCCGCTGCACAAGGTGGCGGCCTCCCCGGCTTCAGCCTGATCGAATTGCTGGCCGCTCTGGCGATCATGAGCCTGCTGCTGGCGCTGGCCGTGCCCGCTTACCATGGCCATATCGTGCGCGCCAAGCGCGTGCAGGGGCAGGCGGCCCTGTTGCGGCTGATGCAGCAGCAGGAGCGCTATTATTCGCAAAACAATCATTATCTGGCCTTTTCCTCGGCCTCGCCGGCGCCACAGGTGCAAGCGTTTCCGTGGTGGTCCGGCGACGGGCCGGCTGCCAGCGCGTATGAAATCGAGGCGCTGGCCTGTCCCGGCATGACGATCGGGCAATGCGTGCTGTTGCGGGCCATGCCGGGCACGTCCAAGGTCGATGCGCAGTTCCAGGATGCCGATTGCGGCATTCTGTCCTTGAGCAGCACGGGCCAGCGCGGCAGCAGCGGCTCCGCCAGCAATTGCTGGCCTTAAGCCATGGCTACGCGCAAGTGTTCACTCCGGACGGGGCATACCTTGCTCGAATTGCTGGCCGTGCTGGCGATTGCCGCGCTGCTGGCGGCCGCTGCCATGCCCGGCTTGCAGCACCTGCTGGCGCGCCAGCAGATACGCGCATCGGCCACGGACTTGTTTTCGGCCATCGAACTGACGCGGGCGCAGGCGATGGCGCGTGGACAGCGCGTGCTGCTGATGCCGGCCGGGGCCGGTGGTATGGACTGGGGTACGGGCTGGCTGGTCTTTATCGACCGCAATGCGAACCTGGCGTTCGATGGTGATGACGAATTGCTGTTCCGCCAGGGACCGCTGCCGGCGGGCATCAAGGCCCAGTTCGCTTTTTCATCGGCCACGGCGCCGTTTTATATCGCCTACAATGGCGCAGGACGCAGTTGCAGCGCGACCAATAGCCTGGCGGCGCGCTGGGGTACCTTGTCCCTGGCTTTGGGAAAGCAGGTGCGCCATATTAAAATCAATATGCTGGGCAGGGTGCGCGTGTGCGACCCGCAGCAGCAAGCGACCAATTGCAGCGGCGTGGCCGACAGTTCATAACCCGACTCACTTATCACTCACTATCAAAGAAGCCCGTGGAAATACTCAACGATATCGATGGCATGCGCCTGGCGCTGGAATGGGCGGCGCGCGGTTTATACACGACCTCGCCCAATCCCCGCATCGGCTGTGTGATCGTCCGGGATGGCCAGGTGATCGGCGCCGGCGTGACGCAGGCTGCGGGGCAGGATCATGCCGAGGTGCAAGCGCTGGCGAATGCGGCGGCGCGCGGCAACGACGTGCGCGGTGCCACGGCTTACGTCACCCTGGAGCCGTGCAACCACCATGGCCGCACGCCGCCCTGCTCCGATGCGCTCGTGCGCGCTGGGCTGGGGCGCGTCGTTGCCGCCATGACGGACCCGAACCCGCTGGTGGCGGGGCAGGGTCTGGCCAAGCTGGAAGCGGCCGGCATCGCCGTCACCACGGGTGTGCTGGCCGACGAGGCATATGAAATGAATATCGGCTTCTTTTCGCGTATGCAGCGCGGCAAGCCGTGGGTGCGCATGAAAACGGCGGCCAGCCTGGACGGCATGACGGCCTTGCACAACGGGCAAAGCCAGTGGATCACGGGGCCGGCAGCGCGTGCCGACGGCCATGCGTGGCGCGCGCGCGCCTGCGCCATCCTGACAGGCATCGGCACGGTCAAGGCCGACGATCCGCAATTGAACGTGCGCGCCGTCGAGACGCCGCGCCAGCCGCGCCGCATCGTCATCGATAGCCGGCTCGACATCAGCCTCGATGCGCGCATCTTGCAGGGCGGCGGCACCTGGATCGTGGCGGCCGTCGCCCATCCGGAAAAGGAAGCGCAGCTGCGCGCCCTGGGCGCGGAAGTCATTCTGTTGCCAAACGCGGCCGGCAAGGTCGACCTGGCCGCGCTGATGCTGGAGCTGGGCCGCCGGCAATGCAATGAAGTCCACGTCGAGGCCGGCTCCAAGTTGAACGGCTCCTTGATCCGCGAAGGCTGCGTCGACGAACTGCTGGTCTACCTGGCGCCCACCTTGCTGGGCGATGCGCAAGGCATGTTTGCCTTGCCTGCATTGACAGATCTCAAGCAGCAGCGCACTTTGCAATTTCACCAGGTTCAGCAAGTGGGCGAAGATGTGCGTATCCTTGCCAGATTCGCCCAGCGCAATTAATACTTACACACTTTTTATAGGGTATAGCTCCATGTTTACAGGAATTGTTGCCGCCATTGGCAAGATTGAAACCGTGCAAGCACTCGAAGGCGGCCTTGATGCCGGCGTGCGCCTGACCATCCACGCGGGCGGCTTGCCGCTGGCCGACGTGGCTCTGGGCGATTCGATCGCCATCAATGGCGCCTGCATGACGGTGGTGGAAAAGTCGGACACGGGCTTTGCCGTCGATGTCTCGCGTGAAAGCCTCAATTGCACCGTGGGCCTCGATACGACCACGGAAGTGAACCTGGAAAAAGCCCTGACCCTGGCCGAGCGCCTGGGTGGCCACCTGGTTTCCGGCCACGTCGACGGCCTGGGCATCGTGCGCAAGTTCGAAGCCGTGGGCGAATCGTGGGAGCTGGTCATCGAAGCGCCGCACGAACTGGCGAAATATCTGGCCTTCAAAGGTTCCGTCGTCGTCAATGGCGTGTCGCTGACCGTCAACCGCGTGGAAGACCTGGGCGCAGGCGCCGTCAATGGCTGCCGTTTCTCGATCAACCTGATACCGCACACGATCGCCATGACGACCCTGAAACACTTGACGGTCGATGGCAAGGTGAACCTGGAAATCGACCTCATCGCCCGCTATGTCGAGCGCATGCTGTCGCTGGACAAGGCTGCCGCCTGATATAAGAACACAGCACTAAACGCAGCAACACAGCCTCCGCCTTGCCAAGCGTGTGTTGCTTTTCTATCAGACGCGCATACTATGAAGCTTTCCGCAGTGGAGGCTAGCCATGGACCCGATTTCGCGCGCAACCGTGCCCAACACCATACCGGCGACGCCCGGCGTGGGCGCAACGGCACCTCTAGCACCGCTGGCGTCGGGGCAGCCCGTGCCGTCGTCGAGCGCGGCAGCGGCCCTTGCCATTCAGTCATCGACCCAGGTCGACATCTCCCCGCTGGGCCAGTTCCTGTCCGGCATGGCCTTGTCACGCCGGCAACTGCTGGCCTTGCAGGGCGCCACAGAGCAGGCCGGTGCGGTTAATATTCCTGTCAACGTCAATGACGACTTGCTGGCGCTGGCGCGGCAGCTGACGGAATCGTTCACCCAACTCCAAACGAGCGGCATCGATGCCAGCCAGCTGGCGACGGCTGGCGACACGCCGGGCAGCCTGGCGCAGCGCTACGATTTGCTGTCGGGCGATGGCACGACCGGTGCGGCGGCCGCGCTGGCGCAGGACGGCGGCTTGCTCACGCAAGCACAGCTGGCCCGCATCGGCATCGATTTGCGCAATGACGATGTCAATGCGGTAACTTTGCAAGCCGCGTATGCGGCTGACAGCCATGCCACCCTGGACGCTTTGCAACAGGGAACGGACGTGCTGGCACAGGTGGGCGCCATGCTGGCCCGGCAGCAGGGCGCGCCGCTGGCGGCCAGTGTCGAAGCCGATTTGGCGGGAGCCGCCGTGCCGGCGTATGCCGCGCAGGCAGTGGTTCAAGGGGCGCCGGCGCAAACGGTTGCCATTGCACAACGACAACTGGAACTGCAGCAGCAGCTGGAGGCGGACGAATTGAACCTGGACTTGCAGGAGTTGCGGCCCCAGCCGCAGGCGCAAGCCGCCACCGATGCAGCGCAATTGCTGCAGACGCAGCGCACGGACAAGCAGCGCGCCGATACCCAGCGCCTTGACGCCGAGCGCCTGGACAGCGAACGCATCAATACCGATAAGCAGGCGCAGCAGCAGGAAGCTGCACGGGTGGACGAGCTGCGCCAGGGACAAGTGCAGCAGCAGGGCTTGCAGCAGCGGGCGCAAGCGGCAGCGGACGATGCGGCGCGGGCCCAGCTGGCCGCAAGCGACGCGCAAATGGCGGCCCAGGCGACCTCCGACCGGGCGCAGTCGCTGGCACGCGCAGCGCAATTGCAGGCCGATACGGGCCAGGCGACGGCGCAAGCCCGGTTGGCCCAGCAAAATGCGCAGGCGCAAGAGCTGGGCGCGCAAGCTGCGGGCATGGCCGTGCCACCGCCGTCCTCGCAAGACCCGTCCGTGGCGGCGGCCATCGCCGCCTATAACCTGAACAATGCCGCCCTGAATCCCGGCTTGACGAACCGCCCATTGCCGGCCAGCGATTCGCGCCTGCCGCTGGTGGCGCCTGTCGCTGCCGTGGAGCCAGTCAAGCCCGTGCCTAAAATCTAGGGCAGCAGGGTAGCGTCCAGTGTAATTTTGGCTTTAAGTAACTTCGACACGGGACAGCCGGCCTTGGCCTTGCCCGTCAATTCGTCGAATCTGGCCTGGTCGGCGCCCGGTATTTTTGCTTTCAGGGTCAGGTGGACGGCCGTGATGGAAAAACCGTCGTCCACCTTGTCGAGGGTGACTTCGGCCGTCGTTTCCATCTTTTCCGCCGTCAGGCCCGCTTCGCCGAGGATCAGCGACAGGGCCATGGTGAAGCAGCCGGCGTGGGCTGCGCCGATCAATTCTTCGGGATTGGTGCCGGGCTTGCCTTCGAAGCGGCTGGCAAAGCCGTAGGGATACTCCTGCAAGGCGCCGCTGCGCGTGCTGATGGCGCCCTTGCCGTCCTTGATGCCGCCTGACCAGATGGCCGATCCGTTGGTTTTCATATTGCCGCTCCTGTGTGGGGTGTCGTTGCGAGTGGGGCGTCAGCGCCGTGACGGTGACTGGCTGATCTTATGCTCTTCGCAAGGCTGGCGGCGCGCGTTTTGCCGCCGCCGTTTGCGCTGGATCGAGGAATGGGCGCTTTGTGGGGCAGACTGCGGCGCCCGTGCCGCAAAGCTGTCTTATTTCAGGTCTGCAAGCGCTAAATCCTTTAAAATAGCAGGTTATAAGAAAATTCCCGGAAATTCGCGGAATATTTGCGCTTGATGTTCCAGATTCAGTTTCAGTTTTTAGTTTCATTAACAACGCCCGGCAAAACCGTCGCGAGCGGCAGGGAAAGGTGGCTGAGAAGCGCAACCGTACGAAGGTACGGTGAGCATCGCAGACCGCCTAGACCGACGCGCAGCAGGTTTTGACTGGCGTCTTAAGAGGATGAATAATGTCTATATCCAGCACCGAAGAGATCGTCGCTGAATTGCGCGCCGGCCGCATGGTGATACTGGTCGATGAAGAAGACCGGGAAAATGAAGGCGATCTGGTGCTTGCCGCCGATTTCGTGACGCCTGAAGCCATCAATTTCATGATCACGCATGCGCGTGGCCTGGTTTGCCTGACCCTGACGGAAGAGCGTTGCGACGAGCTGAACCTGTCGATGATGACGTCGCGCAACGGCACCGCCTACGGCACGAACTTTACCGTCTCCATCGAAGCGGCCGAAGGCGTAACGACAGGCATTTCCGCCGCCGACCGCGCCAAGACCATCCAGGTGGCCGTGGCCAAGGGCACGCAGCCCACCGATATCGTCCAGCCTGGCCATATCTTCCCGCTGAAAGCGCAAAAGGGCGGCGTGCTGATGCGCGCAGGCCATACGGAAGCCGGTTGCGACTTGACGGCCATGGCCGGCCTGACGCCCGCTTCCGTGATTTGCGAAATCATGAAGGACGACGGCACCATGGCGCGCCTGCCGGACTTGCTGGTATTTGCCGAGCAACATGGCCTGAAAATCGGCACGATTGCCGACCTGATCCATTACCGCAGCCAGACGGAGTCGCTGGTCGAGCGCGTTGCCGAGCGCACCCTGCACACGGCGCATGGCGAATTCCGTTTGATCGCGTTCCGTGACAAGCCCAGCGCGTCGGCCCATCTGGCCCTGGTGCACGGCGATCTGGCGCCCGGCCTGGAAGCGCTGGTGCGCGTGCACCAGCCCGTTTCTCTGCTGGACGTGCTGGAAAGCGAAGCGACCACCCATTCGTGGACGGTGGCTGCCTCGATGGCTGCCATCAAGCAGTCCGAGCGGGGCGTGATGGTCTTGCTGAACTGCGGCGAGACGTCGGACGAGTTGTTTGCCCAGTTCGCCGCGCTCGACACGCCACAAGCCAAGCCGAAAGGCCGCGCCGCCAGCATGGACTTGCGCAGCTACGGTATCGGCGCGCAAATCCTGCGTGACCTGGGCGTGAGCAAGATGCAGTTGCTGGCCAGCCCCCGCAAGATGCCGTCGATGGTCGGTTTCGACCTGGAAGTAACGGGTTTTCAGTGCCATCCAGGCCAGGACGCCTAACTAAATCTACTGCGCGTCGCGATTTGCGGCCGGCGATGCTCACTGTACTACCCGTACAGTTGCGCTTCTCTGCCACAACTCGCTGCCGCTCGCTACGATTTTGTCAGGCGTCGATGTGAGAGTAAACGATGGCGGCATGTGCGTGTCGCCCTGAACCACCAGATTAAAGAGGCATATGATGACCGTAGGAACATACGAAACCAATTTTGCCGGCGAAGGTTTGCGCGTCGGTATCGTCCAGGCACGATTCAATGAAATCGTCGGTGGTGGCTTGCTGTCGGCATGCCTGGAAGAGTTGAGCAAGCTGGGCGTGGCCGATGAAGATATCCTGCACGTGACCGTGCCGGGCGCCCTGGAAATCCCACTGATTCTGCAAAAAATGGCAGAAACCGAGCAATTCGACGCCCTGATCGCACTGGGCGCCGTGATTCGCGGTGAAACCTACCACTTCGAGCTGGTATCGAACGAATCGGGCGCGGGCATCACGCGCATCGGTCTCGATTACGGCATCCCCATCGCCAACGCAGTGTTGACGACCGAAAACGACGAGCAGGCAGAAGTGCGCATGCTGGTCAAGGGAGCCGAAGCGGCACGCGTGGCAGTGGAAATGGCTAATCTGGCGCAAGCGCTAGAAGAGTTGCAAGAATCCGAGGAGGACTAGCCGTGTAGTGAACGTCCGATAAAACGCCCATAGCTGCGTTGCAAGCCCTCGCCGTACATTCGTACTGTCTTCGGGCTCGCGCCTTGCTCTGAGCATTTTCTCGAACGTTCTGACACGCGGTTGGCTGCGGCGCGTTGAAAAGCGCGCCGTGCTGTCTCGCCGGAATTTGTAGTGAACACGTACTTAAGAACAGGTAACAATCATGACTGAGAAAAATTTGCTCGCCAATCCCAGCAAAAACCGCACGCCGCGTCACCGCGCGCGCGAGTTTGCGCTGCAGGGCTTGTACCAGTGGCTGCTGAACAATGAAGACGCGACCACCGTCGTGAACAATATTCGCGCCGCGCATGGCTTCGACAAGGCCGATGGCGATCATTTCACGGTGCTGCTGTACGGCGCCATCAAGGATTCGCTGGCGCTGCGCGACAGCATGGCACCCTTGATCGACCGCAATATCGCGGAACTGTCGCCCATCGAACACGGCATCCTGCTGATCGGCGCGTTCGAACTGAAGAACAATATGGAAATCCCGTACCGCGTCGTCATCAACGAAGCGGTCGAGCTGGCCAAGTCGTTTGGCGGCATCGATGGCCACAAGTATGTGAACGGCGTGCTGGACAAGCTGGCAGTGAAATTGCGCGAGGAAGAAGTCAACGCCAACAAGCGCAAGTAATAGAAGAGCAGTTCCTGCGGCTAGCGCCGCAGGGTAATAAAAAAGCCACCGCACGCAAGTGTCGGTGGCTTTTCTATTTGGAGGCCCCTGTGAGGGCTTTTAAAGGGTCACAGGCCGGCGATCTCGTTGTGCGGCAGCACTTTGATGGTGATGCCGCCTTCCGCTGCCGGCGCCTTGGCTGGCGCTGGCGTATTCGATGCCATCACCGGCGTCGTGGTCGGCACGCGCTGGCCGGCCGACACTTGTTTCAGGCGGCGGTATTCGGCCAGCACGCGCGAGCCGTAGCCCGAGTCGGTGGCGAAGTTGGCGGCACCCACGTAGGTTTTCAGGCCCGCTTCGACGGAACCGCCACGTGTGACGTAGTCTTTCAGGATCAGGGAGCCGACACGGATGTTGGCCACGGGATTGAGGGCTGCTTGCACGCCGCCCATTTCCTGGAAGCGCTCATGGTGCACTTTCGACATGACTTGCATCAAGCCTTGCGCGCCGACCGGGCTTTCGGCGAACGGATTCAAGCCCGACTCGATGGCCATCACTGCCAGGATCAGCAGCGGGTCCAGCTTGATTTCGCGGGCCGTCAGGTAGGCCGTCGACACCAGCATATTGGTCGCATCGTTGGCCACGCGGTAGCGCTTGGAGAGCCAGTTGGTGACCCATTGCTGCTGCTTTTGCGTGCCCAGCAAGGCTTTTTCTTCCTTGGTCAAAGGTGCGTCTTTGGCGGCGGCCGTTTGCACGGAAGCAGGCGCTTCCATCAGTGCCGACAGGGCCGGTGCTTCAACGGCTTGTGCCTCTGCCATGGGCAGCGGGAACAGGCTGTGCGTCAGTTGCTTGCCCAGGTCGGGGCGGAACATCAGCAGGGCGATCAGTGCCAGGGCGGAAATGCCGAAGACTGTCAGTGTGTGTTGCGCCGTGGTCAATACGCCACGTGCCGAAATGGCTTGTGCGCGGGCGCGCAAACGCGCCAACGCTGGCTGGCCAGCCACGGTTGAAGCAGGCAATGCTGCTTCAGTGCTACGATGAGTCATAGAGTTCCCCGAAATGTCGCGTCAACAGGCAGTCCCTCCGCGGTCTCGCGGTGTTGTGGGTGCTGCCAATGCCGTGCATCAGAAATATCATCGTTTCCGCCGCGTATGGATGCGTGCGAGAAACGCCGTCATTGCTTGCTTGAGCTGATCGGTCCCGTTTTGGTATTGGATCAGTCGCAATACAACTTTTACCGGGGGTAAGGCAGACGCCTTTTGAAAACACTCCTTAAAATGTCATGTGGAGCCCCGACTCCGTGAATGAAAGAGAAACGCTAAAATCAAGCTCTGGGCCGGCGTGCTCTTTCAAGTTGGGCGAATTGTAGAAGCCGTTTTATATCAAGTCAATACTAACGAATCGATTCTTTATTACTTTTATGTCTTACTTTTTGTCTTGCATTGTGCCAAAAGCCAATAAAATCAATTACTTGGCATAGATCCTTCAGCAACGGCGTCCGACGTCAAAAAAAATTAAAAACACATGAAATATTCAGATTTGCGAGATTTTATTTCTCAACTGCAACAAATGGGTGAACTTAAGCCCATTTCGACCCCTATTTCACCGATTTTGGAGATGACGGAGGTTTGCGACCGCACCTTGCGCGCAGGTGGGCCGGCCTTGCTGTTCAATCATCCGACGGGATACACGATGCCGGTGCTGGGTAATCTGTTCGGCACCACGCGCCGCGTGGCGCTGGGCATGGGCGCGGAAGATGTCAGCGAGTTGCGCAAGATCGGCCATGTGCTGGCGCGCCTGAAGGAGCCGGAACCGCCGAAGGATTTCAAGGATCTGCTGGGTCTCGGTTCGCTGGTGAAATCCGTGTGGGACATGTCGCCGAAAGAGTTGCGCGGCGCGAAGTGCCAGGAAATCGTCTGGGAAGGCAATGACGTCGACCTGGCGCGCCTGCCCATCCAGCATTGCTGGCCCGGCGATATCGCCCCCCTGATCACCTGGGGCCTGGTGATCACCAAGGGCCCGAACAAGAAGCGCCAAAACCTGGGCATTTACCGCCAGCAGGTATTGGGGCGCAACAAGGTCATCATGCGCTGGCTGGCGCACCGGGGCGGGGCGCTGGACTTCCGCGAGCATGCGATTCAAAGCAAGGGCAAGCCGTATCCGATCGCCGTCGCGCTCGGTGCCGATCCCGCTACTATATTAGGGGCCGTGACGCCGGTGCCGGACAGCCTGTCCGAATACCAGTTCGCCGGCTTGCTGCGCGGCAGCCGCACGGAGCTGGTGAAAGCCATCGGCAGCGAGCTGCGCGTGCCTGCGTCGGCCGAAATCGTGCTCGAAGGCCATATCTACCCGGACGAAAACCATCCGAGCGGCTACGAGCATGCGCTGGAAGGGCCGTATGGCGACCACACGGGCTACTATAATGAGCAGGACAGTTTCCCCGTGTTTACCATCGACCGCATCACCATGCGCCGCGATCCCATCTATCACTCCACGTACACGGGCAAACCGCCGGACGAGCCGGCCGTGCTGGGGCTGGCCCTGAACGAAGTGTTCGTGCCCCTGCTGCAAAAGCAGTTCAGCGAAATCACGGATTTTTATCTGCCGCCCGAAGGCTGCAGCTACCGCATGGCCGTGGTGCAGATCAAGAAGCAGTACGCAGGCCACGCCAAGCGCGTGATGTTCGGCGTGTGGAGCTTCCTGCGCCAGTTCATGTATACCAAGTTCATCGTGGTAGTCGACGAAGACGTGAATATCCGCGACTGGAAAGAGGTTATCTGGGCCATCACCACGCGGGTCGATCCCATCCGTGACACCACCCTGGTCGACAACACGCCCATCGATTACCTGGACTTCGCCTCGCCCGTGAGCGGCCTGGGCAGCAAGATGGGCATCGACGCGACGAATAAATGGCCGGGCGAAACGACGCGCGAATGGGGTACGACGATTGCCATGACGCCGGAAGTGAAGGCCAAGGTGGATGGCATCTGGCAAGAGCTGGGCTTGTAAGGCCAACCCAAGAGCAGATGCCGGGGTCGTTCCCTCCAGGATCGGAATGTTCCCCATTGGGGAGCATTCCCCCTCAGGGTACGAGCCCAGATTTTGCTTCGGGGTTTGGCCCGGCTGCACGGCAATTTCCCAATCTTGCGCAGACCGGTTATAATTGTCCCTGGCGGGCCCCTGCGCATCGTGGCATGGCTAACCTGGTCAGGTCGGGAACGAAGCAGCCACGGCTATTAACCATGAGTGCCGCAGATCAGGCTCGCCTCCTTCGGGATTGTTTTATCAGGATCATCAATCAAGCTGCCATGGGCAGCTTTTTTGCTTTCACGGCCACATTTTCCCGTGGCGCCGCAGCATTGCCGGGCTTGCCGTGTTTTCCATATTTCTACCTGACCATGTTATACAATTGCTGCTTTGCCGCGTTTGCCAAGTCTTGCTTGAACCTGACCTGGCCCGGCCATGAGGCTTGCGCCCGTCGCGCAGGATCACCCGCAAAATCGCATGGTAAAATCTCAGCATGTCCTATCAAGTCCTCGCCCGTAAATACCGCCCCAAGAATTTCGAGACGCTCGTCGGCCAGGAGCACGTCGTGCGCGCGCTCACGCATGCCTTGCACAGCGGCCGATTGCATCACGCCTATTTGTTCACGGGCACGCGCGGCGTCGGCAAGACGACCCTGTCGCGCATCCTGGCCAAATCGCTCAATTGTATCGGCCCCGATGGCACGGGCGGCATCACGGCCCAGCCTTGCGGCGTGTGTGAAGCGTGCACGGCAATTGATGCGGGACGCTTTGTTGACTATATAGAGATGGATGCGGCATCGAACCGCGGCGTCGATGAAATGGCGCAGCTGCTGGAACAAGCGGTCTACGCGCCAAGCAATGCGCGCTTCAAGGTCTATATGATCGATGAGGTGCACATGCTGACAAACCACGCGTTCAATTCCATGCTGAAAACGCTGGAAGAGCCGCCCGAGCACGTCAAGTTCATCCTGGCCACGACGGACCCGCAAAAGATTCCCGTGACTGTGCTGTCGCGCTGCCTGCAGTTCAACCTCAAGCAGATGCCGCCCGGCCACATCATCAGCCACCTGGACAATATCCTGGGACAGGAAGGCATCGCCTTCGAACAGCCGGCCTTGCGCCTGCTGGCCCAGGGCGCCCACGGTTCCATGCGCGATGCGTTGTCGCTGACGGACCAGGCCATCGCGTATGCGGCCGGCGCAGTGACGCTTGACGCCGTGCAAGGCATGCTGGGTGCGCTCGACCAATCCTACCTGGTGCGCCTGCTCGACGCGCTGGCGCAGCAGGATGGCGCGGATCTGCTGGCCGTGGCCGACGAGATGGCGTCGCGCAGCCTGTCCTACAACGGTGCCCTGCAGGATCTGGGCACCTTGCTGCACCGCATTGCGCTGGCGCAAACCGTGCCGGCCGCCTTGCCGCAGGACTTGCCCGAATACGCAGACATCGTGCGTTTGGCTGGCGCGTTTGACGCGGAAGAAGTGCAGCTGTTTTACCAGATCGCCGTGCATGGCCGCAACGAGCTGGGCCTGGCGCCCGACGAATACGCGGGCTTTACCATGACCTTGCTGCGCATGCTGGCCTTTCGGCCCGGCATAGGCGGCGCCGATGGCGTGCCGGCGGCAGCACCTGCCGCTGCAACGGGCAACCGTCCCGCTGCCGTGGCCGCCGCGCGCGCCGCGGCAGGGGCGTCCGTCCCGGCAGCCCGCGCCGCGACGAACAGCGTGGCCAGCCACGCAGCCGTAACGGCTGGCGCCGCGGCGCCAGCGGCCGTCGTCGCTGCCGCTGCCGCCAGCATGGCGCGCAGCGAAGCGCCGCCGCCACGCGCGGCTGCTACTGCGCCAGCACCCGCACCCGCACCCGCACCTGTAGCAGCCCCGGCGCCGGGACCAGCTGCGCCGCCGCCCGCCACGCCGCCAGCGGCTGCTCCGGCTGTGGCTGCCCCGACAGCATCGGGCGCGCCCATCAGTTCCGCCCGCGCCGCCATCAACGCGGCGCTGGAAGCGGCCCGCGCCGCTTCGAAAGGCCGCCCGGGCAGTGCGCCATCGGCGCCATCGTCGGCGCCCAAGCCAGCTGCACCTGCACCAGCACCGGCTGCTGCCGTAGCCACGCCAGCACCGGCAGCGCCCGTCCAGGCTGCGCCACCACCACCGGCCGCCGCGAAAGCGCCGGCACCGTGGGACGATGCGCCGCCCGTGGCCGTGATGGAAGCACCCGCACCCGCTCCTGCGCAACAGGCGCGTCCTGCCGCCCCGCCGCCACAGCAAACGCCCGCCGACGACGACTTGCCGCCGTGGGTCACCGAATTTTCCGACGACAGCGCCTCGGCCGCCGTGTCCGCGCCAGCCGCGCAGAGTGCCGAGCAGCCCGCCGTCGTCATGCCGCAGCGTGCCGCCAAGCAAGCCGCGCCCAGCGGGCCGTATGTGATCACGCCCGTGCCGGGCCTCGATTGGGATGGCAACTGGCCGGCCGTCGCCGCCGCGCTGCCGCTGCGCGGCGTGGCCCAGCAACTGGCCGTGCAGGCCGAGCTGATCGAATGCCTGCACGATGGCCACAGCACCACGTTCCGCCTGCGCGTGCCCATCGACACGTGGCGCAGCCCGGCCAACGTGGAAAAACTGGCGGCCGCGCTGACCGAACGCTTCGGCCGCAAGGTCGCGGTTGATACGGAACTGGGCGCCGTCTGGTACACGGCCAGCGCGGAAGCGCAGGCCCACCGCGAGGCGTGCCAGCTGCAAGCGGAAGAAACCATCGCCAGCGACCCCTTCGTGCTCGACATGAAGCGTGCATTCGACGCTTTCGTCGTGCCGGGAACGATTACCCCTGCACCGGCCGGCTCCGCCGCGCCGACCCTGCATTGATGATTAACACACTCACAAACTGAATTAAACGGAGCATTCTTATGATGAAAAATCAACTGGCTGGCCTGATGAAGCAGGCGCAAGCAATGCAAGACAACATGAAAAAGGCCCAGGAACAACTGGCGCTGGTGGAAGTGGAAGGCCAGTCCGGCGCCGGCCTCGTGAAAATCGTCATGACGTGCAAGAACGACGTCAAGCGCGTTTCCATCGACCCGTCGCTGCTGGCCGACGACAAGGACATGCTGGAAGACCTGGTGGCTGCCGCCTTCAACGACGCCGTACGCAAGGCGGAAGCGACGTCCGCGGAAAAAATGGCAGGCTTGACCGGCGGCATGAACTTGCCAGCCGGCTTTAAAATGCCATTCTGATGCCATACCGCATGCGCTCGATCTGTGGCACGGGGCAGGGTTGATCCATGTCCAAGTCGCTTGAATTTTTGACCGAGGCGCTGCGGCGCCTGCCCGGCGTCGGCCCCAAGTCGGCGCAGCGGATGGCTTTTCATTTGTTGCAGCACGATAGGGAAGGCGCGGCCATCCTGTCGCGCGCCCTGTTCCAGGCCGTCGATGCCGTGCATCACTGCGGCCTGTGCAATACCTTTACCGAACATGAAGTGTGCGAGACCTGTCTCGACGAAGAGCGCGACAAGCGCTTGCTGTGCGTGGTGGAAACGCCCGCCGACCAGCTGATGATCGAGCAGACGCTGACCTACAAGGGTCTGTATTTCGTGCTCATGGGGCGATTATCTCCGCTGGACGGCATCGGCCCGAAAGATATCCACCTCGAAAAATTACTGGGTCGCGCCAACGATGGCGTGGTCGGTGAAGTGGTGCTGGCCACCAATTTCACGAATGAAGGCGAAGCGACGGCCCATTACATCAGCGAAATGCTGAAGGCGCGGGGCTTGCGCGTGAGCCGTCTGGCCCGCGGCGTGCCCGTGGGCGGCGAACTGGAATACGTCGACGCGGGCACGATTGCCCGCGCGATGCTCGACCGCAGGGCAACCTGATCATGCAAGAAAAAATGTCGGCTGGTCCTTTGGCAGGAATCAAAGTCCTTGAACTGGGCACCCTGATCGCGGGGCCGTTCTGCGCCCGCATGCTGGCCGAATTCGGCGCCGACGTGATCAAGATCGAGTCGCCCGATGGCGGCGACCCCATCCGTACCTGGCGCGTGCTGAAAGATGGCACCTCGCTGTGGTGGTCGGTGCAGGCGCGCAACAAGAAAAGTCTGACCTTGAACCTGAAAACGCCGGAAGGCCGGGCCATCGCCCGTCAGCTGGCCCTGGAAGCGGACATCATCGTCGAGAATTACCGCCCCGGCGTGCTGGAAAAGTGGGATCTCGGCTATGAGCAGTTGAAGAAAGACAAGCCCTCGCTCATCATGGTGCGCCTGTCCGGCTTCGGCCAGACGGGCCCGATGAAGGACTTGCCCGGTTTCGGCGCCATCGGCGAATCCATGGGCGGCTTGCGCTACGTGTCCGGCTTTGCCGACCGCCCGCCCGTGCGGGTCGGCGTATCCATCGGCGACTCGGTGGCGGCCCTGCACGGCGTGATCGGCGCCATGATGGCCCTGCGCCACCGCGACGTGACCGGTGGGGTGGCCTCCGGCGAAGGGCAGATGGTCGATGTGGCCCTGTACGAATCCGTGTTCAACCTGATGGAGTCACTGGTGCCCGAATACGACCAGGCGGGTGTGGTGCGCGAGCGCACGGGCGGCTCGCTCCCCGGCATTGTGCCCTCGAATACCTACACGACGGGCGATGGCGAAAACATTGTGATTGCCGGCAATGGCGATGCCATCTTCAAGCGCTTGATGCTGGCCATGGGCCGTATCGACATGGCGGGCGACCCGCAGCTGGCGCGCAACGATGGCCGCGTGGCGCGCACGCAGGAAATCGACGACGCCATCGGCGCCTGGTGCGCCACGCACACGATAGACAGCGCGCTGGCCGTGCTGAAGGCGGCCGATGTGCCGTCCGGAAAAATTTACTCCGTGCGCGATATGCTGAGCGATCCGCAGTTTCTCGCCCGCGATATGTTCGAACAACACCATTTCGCCGACGGCACGCCCGTCAAATTGCCTGCCATCAGCCCGAAACTGTCCGCCACGCCGGGCAAGACCCAGTGGCTGGGACCGACCCTGGGCCAGCACAACGATGAAGTGCTCGCGTCGCTGGGCTATGACGCGGCAGCCATTGCGCGCTTGAAGGCCGATGGGGTGGTGTAATTCGTTATTAACCCACACAACTAAAGCTGGGGTCAGACCCGGCGGGTCTGACCCCGGAATTTGCTTCCTGACTTATTTGATACCGATCATGCCTCCATTGTTCCGCACCGCGCTCGCCCTGGCGTCTTCCGCCATCCTTCTCTCCGCCTGTGCCAGTTTCCCGCACGACGCGCCGATTGCCGGCCTGCGCCTGATCGGCGAACAGCGTATCGCGCTCAAGCACGCGTTCGAGGGCACCACGGTGGGTGGCTTGTCCGGCATCGATTACGCTGCGGACAGCAATAGCTGGGTGATGGAAAGCGATGACCGCTCGGAAACCAATCCGGCCCGTTTTTACCGCGCCACCCTGGCCTACGACAGCAAGGCGTTTACGGGCGTGACCCTGAGCAGCGTGCATTTCTTCACGCAGCCTGACGGCAGCCGCTATCCGAACCTGGCGCATGCCAAGCTCAACAGTGGCGACCAGGTGCCCGACATCGAAACCATCCGCGTCGATCCGCAGGACGGCAGCCTGTGGTACGGCAGCGAAGGCAACCGCAAGGTGGGCTTGCACCCGTTCGTGCGCCACGCAGACCGCGATGGCAAGTATCTGGCTACCTTGCCCACGCCCGCCATGTTCAATGTCTCGAAGGAAGAAATTGGTTCGCGCAACAACATGAGCTTCGAGGCACTGTCTTTCTCGTCGGATGGCAAGAGCCTGTGGCTGGGCATGGAAGCGGCCCTGTACCAGGATGGCCCGCTGGCCACGCCCGATCACGGCTCCGTGGTGCGCATCACGCGCCTGGACCGCACGGGCAAGGTGCTGCGCCAGTATGCGTATCCGATTGAGCCGGTGGCGTCACGGCCCGCGCCGGGACGCGAAGCGGACAATGGCGTGTCGGAAATCCTCGCCGTGAACGACCACCAGGTGCTGGTAGTGGAGCGGGCCGGGGTGGAAAACGCGGACGGCATCTATACGAATTACGTGCGCATCTACGCGATGGACACCGATGGCGCCACCGACATCCAGGCCATCCCGGCCCTGGCGGGCGCGGCCTATGTGCCGGCGCGCAAGCGACTGCTGCTGGACCTGGAAAAAATCGGCCTGGCAAGAATTGACAATATCGAAGGCATCAGTTGGGGTCCGCGCCTGGAAAACGGCCGCCGCAGCCTGGTGATGATTTCCGACGACAATTTTAACGCGCAGCAAGTCACGCAAATCCTTGCCTTCGAAGTGCTCTAGCTTCCAGGCTGGCCAGCTGGCCGACCTGCCTGGCCAGCATGGCCGTAATCGTGTCGTGCGGCGACGGGTGGCCCAGGAAATAGCCTTGCGCCATGTCGCAGCCGTATTCTTCCAGCATCAGCAACTGCTCGCCCGTTTCCACGCCCTCGGCCACCACCACCATCTTCAAGCCATGCGCCATGGCGATGATGGCGCGCGTGATGGCTGCGTTTTCCGTATCCTGCGGCAAGCCGGCGATAAAACTCTTGTCGATTTTTAAGGCCCGCACGTCGAAGCGTTTCAGATAATTCATCGACGAGTAGCCTGTGCCGAAGTCGTCGATCGACAGGTACACGCCGATGCCGCGCAATTGCTCCAGCGTCACCATGGTGGCGCGCGCATCGTCCATCAACGTCCCTTCCGTCAATTCCAGTTCCAGCAGGCGCGCATCGAGGCCCGTGTCGGCCAGGGCCGAGAGCACGATCTGCATCAGGTTTTCATCCTTGAATTGCTTGGCCGACAGGTTCACGGCCATGCGGATGGCGTGCCCGCTGTCGCTTTGCCACGCCTTGGCCTGGTTGCAGGCCGTGCGTAGCACCCATTCGCCGATGGGCACGATTAGCCCCGTCTCTTCGGCCAGCGGGATGAATTCCGTGGGCGAAATAATGCCCCGCTCGGGATGGCGCCAGCGCACCAGCGCTTCCACGCCGACGATCTGCGTGCTGGGCACGTCGATCTGCGGCTGGTACAGCAAGTACAGCTCGTTGTTTTGCAAGGCCTTGCGCAGCCCCACTTCCATCTTCACGTGGCTCATGATTTCCATCGTCAGCGATGAACTGTAGAGCTTGGCGTTGTTCTTGCCGCAGTTCTTCGCGTGGTACATGGCCGTGTCAGCATATTTCAACAGCGAATTGCAGTCCTCGCCATCTTCCGGATACAGGGAAATGCCGATGCTGGCCGTGACGAAAATCTCGTGGCCCTCGATCATGAAGGGCCGGCGCATGGCTTCCTTGACGCGGTGCGCCACGTTGAGCGCATCTTCCACGCGCTCCAGATCGGGAATCAGGATCGTGAATTCGTCGCCGCCCAGGCGCGCCAGGTTGCTGCCGCCGGAGCTGGCCTCAAACTCGTGTTCGGCGCGCAGTACCAGGTCGCTGGGGCGGATGGTTTCGCGCAGGCGCTCGGACACCACCTTGAGCAAATGGTCGCCCACGTCGTGGCCCAGGGTATCGTTGATGCGCTTGAAGGCATCGAGGTCCATGAACAGTACGGCAAATTTCTTGTCGTGCTCTTTCGAGCGTAGCAGTTCGCGTTCCAGCGTTTCCAGGAAGGCTTGCCGGTTGGGGATACCCGTCAGGCTGTCGCAATAGGCGAGGCGGCGGATCTGCTCTTCCGTGCGCTTGCGCTCGCTGATGTCGCGCACCAGGCCCAGCACCTCGTCCGCCCCCGTTGCCACCAGGCGCGCTTCGAAATGGCGCGTGCTGTTTTCGTGCGTGAGCGTGTAGTCGACCGAGCCGATGTGCTGCGTGGCCAGCACCGCGCGCGTCTTGTCCAGCAGGCGCGCGGCGATTTCGGGCGGCAGCACGTCGCCGATATGGCTGCCCACGCAGTCGCTGAGGGAAAAGCCGGCGCTGGCGTCGTGGCCCTGTTCGTAGTCGAGATAAAAACCTTCGCGGTTCAGGCGAAAGAAGGTGTCGGGGATGGCGGCCAACACGGCGCGGTTGTGTGCGTCGGCGATGCGCAGGCGGGCGATGGCGTCGCTGGCGCGCAGGACGTACAGCGCGCGATGGCCCAGGATGGGCCAGTTGATGGGCTTGGAAATGAAATCCGTGGCGCCTACCTCGTAGGCACGCGTGACCGCATCCAGCTCGTCGTCGCCCGTGACCATGATGATGGGCACAGTGCCGCCCACTTCCTGCACGCGGATTTCGCGGCATACGGCAAAGCCGTCCAGGGCTGGCATGTCGACGTCGAGCATGACCAGGTCCGGCCCGCTGTGCTTGTAGCTGGCCAGCGCCTGCACGCCGTCTTCGGCCTCGATCACGTCCAGGCCCACCTGCGTGAGCATTTGCCGCATCAGCAGGCGCATCACGGGATCGTCGTCCGCGACCAGCACCAGGCCGCGTGGGGGAGGGAGGGGCGCTGTCATGTCAGTGTTCCTTCACGAGGATGGCGCTCAGCGATTCGCGTACGGCCAGGAAGGCTTGCTGCATCTGCTGCAGCAGGATAGCGGCGCCCTCGGTACTGCCGGCGCGGCCCAGTTTTTCCATCTCCTTGCATAGCTGCGCCAGGCCATCGGCGCCCACGTTGGCGCTGCCCGACTTGAGGCTGTGGGCCACCTTGCGCAGTGCTTCCGCATCCGCGCCGGCAATCGCTGCGCGCATGGCGCTCAACTGGCGCGGCGTCTCGCTGGTAAAAGTGAGGATGACCCGTTCCAGCAGTGCATCGCCATCCGTGCCGGACAGGGCGCGGATGTTTTCCAGCGCCTGCCGTTTCAGCGGCTGGCTCGCTGGCGGGGGGGCGGCCACCGGCGGCGGCACCACCGGCAATGTCGGCCGCTCCGGCTCCGGCGCCACGCTGTGGTGCACGGTGGCCGCGCGCGGCAGGGTGATCCAGCGCGCAATCGTGTGGCCCAGGTCTTGCTGCGTGAACGGCTTGCTCAGGTAATCGTCCATGCCGGCCGCCAGGCACGCTTCGCGATCGCCCTGCAGCGCATTGGCCGTGATGGCAACGATGGGCAGCACGCGCGCGTGGCCGCACTGCTGTTCATGGCGGCGGATTTCCGCCGTGGCGGCAAAGCCATCCATCACGGGCATCTGGCAATCCATCAGGATCAAATCGAAATCCTCGGCCTGCGCCGCCTGCAAGGCTTCTTCGCCGTTGCCCGCACACACCACGTCCAGGCCCAGGCTGTCGAGCATGGCCAGCGCCACTTCCACGTTGACGCGATTGTCCTCGGCCAGCAGCACGCGGCGGCGCTGGCGTCGGCCGGGGGGGCGTACGGCATGGCGCGCCGTGTGCGGTGGAACGATGCGCATGCCCTCGCTGGCGCGCGGCGGCGTGACGATGCAGTCGAACAGGTCGCATTCGCGCGCCGGCTTGATCAGCTGGAAGGCAACGCCCGCCTCGCGCCGCTGCACGGGGTCGGCCGCCGCCTGCTCCGTGCTCAGCAGCAGAAGCTTGAGGTCGGCCAGCAGCGGGTCGCTCTTGATGGTGGCGGCCAGGGCCAGGCCGCTGGTGCGCGGCAATTCCATGTCGAGCAGGGCCACGGCATACGGCGTGCCCGCCTGCGCGGCCGCGCGCAGCTTGCCCAGGCAATCGCTGGCCGTGCCGGCGCTGTCGCTGACGATGTGCCAGCTGGCAAGCTGCCGTTCCAGCACGGCGCGCGTGGCGGGTGTGTGGTCGACGATCAAGGCGCGTAACCCTCGCGTGGTTTTCAGGTTGAAGGACGGGTCGTCGCTGTCGACGCGCCGCTTATCGAAATTTACTTCGAACCAGAAGATCGATCCTTGCGTTAAAGCATTGTCCACGCCGATAGTGCCGCCCATCAGCTCCACCAGCTGTTTCGAGATCGTCAATCCCAGGCCCGTGCCGCCGTGCTTGCGCGTGGTCGAGCCATCTGCCTGCGAGAACGATTCGAAGATGCGGCTCTGCGCTTCGCTGGACACGCCGATGCCCGTATCGTGCACCTCGAAGCGCAAGCCCACGCTGGGCGCATCTTCGCTGCACACGGCCACTTTGACGGTGACCTGGCCCGTTTCCGTGAACTTGATGGCATTGCCCAGCAGATTGACGATGATCTGGCGCAAACGGTTCGGGTCGCCGCAAATGGCGATGGGAATGTCAAACGCGATATCGAATTCCAGGCTGATATTTTTCGCCTCCGCCTGCGGCGCGAACACGTGTTCTATATCGTCGAGCAATTCGCGGAAATTGAAGCGGATGTATTCCACGCTCAGCTTGCCCGCCTCGATCTTGGAGAAATCGAGGATGTCGTTGATGATTACCAGCAAATTCTGCCCCGAGCGCTGCACCATGCTCGTGTAGTGGCGCTGCTGCGGGCTCAAAGGGCTGGCCAGCAGCAGTTCCGTCATGCCCAGCACGCCATTCATGGGCGTGCGGATTTCATGGCTCATGGTGGCGAGGAAGGCACTTTTTGCCTGGCTGGCTGCCTCGGCTGCATCCTTGGCCTTTTCCAGCTGCGCCGTGCGCACGCCCACCTGGCGTTCGAGCTGGTCGCGGTAATTGGCCAGGGTGCTGTCGCGGCTGTCGATCTGCGCCAGCATGTCGTTGAAACTGTCGATCAGCACGCCCAGTTCGTCGCTGCGCTGGTGCGCGATGCGGTGGCTGTAGGTCTGGCTGCTCGACACTTTTTGCGCTGTATCAATCAGCTTGGTGATCGGTTCGGCGATCACGCTCTTGAAACGCCGCGCCAGGAACATGGCCACCAGGAAGGACAGCACGGTGGCGCCGCCGATGGCGCTCACGTGGCGGCCGATGTCGCGCCACATGTGGTTCAGGTCCGCTTCGATCAGCACGGCGCCGATGATCTGTTGCACCTCGCCTGGCCGGTAGACGGGACGGTACAAACGCATGGCGGGCGCCAGGGTCGTGCCCGCGCCTTGTGTGACGGGCTGCACGGCCATATCGGCCAGCAAGGCCGGGTCCATGTCTTCCGGCGTAGCCAGTCCCTCTGCGTGCTGCGGCGCGCGGTACAGGGCGAACAGGCGTCCACCCCGGTCGAACAGCGCCGCCTGGGAGATCTCGTCGCGCGCGGCCAGCGATGCCAGCACCTGTTGCGCCTGCGCCTGGGCAGCTTTGCCCTCCAGTAAAGGCATCGCGCTGGCCGCACCGATCACGCCCGCCAGCGACAGCAATTGCTTGCCTTCATCGTTCTTGTGACTGAGCACGGACGTCAGGGCGAACGCCACGAACACCAGCAGCAGCGCGCAGCCCGACGACAGCACCGAAATCATGGTCAGCTTCTGGCTGATGCTGGAGCGTTGGAAATTGAACATGGTTGCGGCGCTTCTCCGGGCTATTGCTTGACTGTTTTTTAATTCCTATTGGAAAAATATAGACGCGAAGACACACCCCGATGTTGATGTGGGTCTAAGGGAAGAGAGGGGAGGGGAACTTACACGAGATGAAGCAAGTAGGGCGGTTCCGCAAGACCGCCCACAAATTATTGCTGAGCAACAACACCTGACCCAGCCGTAGCGAGCGGAAGGCAGAGGTGGCCGAGAAGCGCAACCGTACTGAAGTACGGTGAGCATCGCAAGCCGCCTATGCCGACGCGCAGTAGGCTGGGTCAGGTGTCACCACAACTAGCAGCAGCCGCCACGCTTGCCGGCGCCGCCATAGCGGGCTTCCTGGCGTTCGCGGAAGAACTCTTCATACGTCATCATCGGCTCGCCGGGATGGGTCACTTCCCGGTGCGCCACATAGGTGTCGTACTCGGGCAAACCGCACATGAGCCGCATGCTTTGCCCCAGATACCGTCCAGCCTTGATGATTTCGTCGATCATCATTGCACCGTGGGCATGGCCTGGAACGGCGTTTCCTTGGTGCTAGGCTTGCTGTCGGCGCGTGCCTTCAGGATGGTGCGGATGCCGAAGAACAGCACGCTGATCACGACGATGACGAAGAAGGCGGCCAGGCCGGCGTCCAGGTAATCGTTGAAGATGATCTGCTGCATCTGCGCCACCGACTTGGCTGGCGCCAGCAGGGTGCCTTCATCGAGCGCCGCCGAATATTTCTTCGCATGTGCCAGGAAGCCGACGCGCGGGTTGGCGTCGAAAATCTTTTGCCAGCCCGCCGTCAGGGTGCACAGCAGCAGCCAGATCGTCGGCGTAATCGTCACCCACGCATACCGGCCCTTCTTCATCTTGAACAGCACGCAAGTGCCGAGGATCAGCGCAATCGCCGCCAGCATCTGGTTGGCGATGCCGAACAGTGGCCACAGGGTGTTGATGCCGCCCAATGGATCGACCACGCCCTGGTACAGGAAATAACCCCAGGCTGCCACGCACAGGCCCGTGGCCAGCAGGTTGGCGATGACGTTTTCGGTCTGTTTCAGCGCTGGCACGAAGCTGCCCAGCAAGTCTTGCAGCATGAAGCGGCCGGCACGCGTGCCCGCATCGACGGCCGTCAGGATGAACAGCGCTTCGAACAGGATCGCGAAGTGATACCAGAAGGCCATCATGGCCTTGCCGCCGATGGCACCGGACAGAATCTGCGCCATGCCGACGGCCAGGGTCGGGGCGCCACCCGCGCGCGAGATGATGCTGTGCTCGCCAACATCCTTGGCCGTCTGCGTCAGCATTTCCGGTGTCACATAGAAGCCCCATTGCGAAATCGCCTGTGCTGCGGACTCGGCCGTGGTGCCGATCAGGGCGGCCGGGCTGTTCATGGCGAAATAAATGCCTGGCTCGATGGTCGAGGCGGCCACCAGGGCCATGATGGCAACAAACGATTCCATCAGCATGGCGCCATAGCCGATGAAGCGGGCGTGGCTTTCGTTTTCAATCATCTTCGGCGTGGTACCGGAGGAAATCAGCGCGTGGAAGCCGGAAACGGCGCCGCAAGCGATGGTGATGAACAGGAAGGGGAACAGATTGCCCGACCAGACCGGGCCGGAGCCGTCGATGAACTTGGTCATGGCCGGCATTTTCAGGTACGGCGCGACGACGATGATGCCGATGGCCAGGCCCAGGATGGTGCCGATCTTCAGGAAGGTCGACAGGTAGTCGCGCGGCGCCAGCAGCAGCCACACGGGCAGCACGGAAGCGATGAAGCCGTAGCCAATCAGCATCCACGTCAGTTCCGTGCCCGTGAAGGTGAACATCGGGCCGAGAACGGCCGATTCCTGCACGTACTGGCCGCCGATGATGGCCAGCATCAGCAGCACGAAGCCGATGATGGAGATTTCGCCGATGCGGCCCACGCGGATGAAGCGCGAGTACACGCCCATGAACAGCGCGATGGGGATGGTCGCCATCACGGTGAAGCTGCCCCATGGCGAACCTGTCAGCGCCTTGACGACGATCAATGCCAGCACGGCCAGGATGATGACCATGATCATGAAGCAGCCCAAGAGGGCAATCATGCCGGGAATTTCACCCAGTTCAGCCTTGATCAGGTCGCCCAGCGAGCGGCCGTCGCGGCGCATGGAAATGAACAGCACGATGAAATCCTGCACGGCGCCCGCAAACACCACGCCCGCCAAAATCCACAGCATGCCAGGCAAATAGCCCATCTGCGCGGCCAGCACGGGGCCGACCAGGGGGCCGGCGCCGGCAATTGCCGCGAAATGGTGGCCGAACAACACATATTTATTCGTCGGCACGTGGTCGAGGCCATCGTTGTGCTTGAAGGCTGGCGTCATGCGTCGCGCGTCCAGGCCCAGCACCTTGTCGGCGATGAACAGGCTGTAGAAACGGTAGGCGATCAGGTAGACGCAGACGGCGGCGATGACGATCCAGATCGCGCTGATCGGTTCGCCACGTTGCAGGGCGACGACGCCCAGGGACCCGGCGCCGGCCAGCGCAAGCGCTGCCCAGCCGAGCTGTTTGAAAATGCGGTTCATGCTTCCTCCAGAGATTGACGGGCGCTGTGCCGTGCGATGATGTGTGCTGCCGAGCCTGGTCGTCGCCAGTTTGGGTGTTACTTTTGGTGTATTTGCAGCTTATGGCGAGTATTCAGGAATCGTATAATTGCCGCAAGCGCACGACTACGCAGTAACGCTCAGTATTACTACGCAGACCGATCGCGGTGCCGCGACGTAAAATCACCCATTCCCACCAGCATCGACGCCGCCGGAGCGCCAGGCCATGAAACTCAGACAGAAAGTCATCTTCCTGGCCATCACGCCGCTCATTCTTGCCCTGTGCGCCATCGCGTTTGCCGTGCGGCACCAGGCCATCACCCTGGCCGAGCAGCAGCGCGCCACCATCCAGCAAGCGTACCTGGCCAGCAAGGAAGCCGAACTCAAGCATTACGTGACCCTGGCCAGCCATTCCATCGCGTCCCTGTACCAGTCGGGGCGCAAGGATGCGGCCACGCAAGAGGAAGCCAAGCGCATCCTGTCCGCCCTCAGCTATGGCGACGACGGCTATTTCTTCATCTATGATTTGCAGGGCAAGTCGCTGATGCACCCGCGCCAGCCCGAACTGGTGGGGCAGAATCTGTGGCAATTGCGCGACGCAGACGGCAACCTGACCATCCAGCGCCTGATGCAGCGGGCGAAGAGCGGCGGCGGCTTCGAACGCTACAACTGGATCAAGCCGTCGACGAACAAGTCCGCACCCAAGCTCGGCTATGTGATCTTGATGCCGGAATGGGGCTGGATGATGGGCACGGGCATCTACATGGATGACGTGGACCAGGCGCTGGCCAAGGTCGACGCCCAGCAGTCGCGCAATATCCGCTCGACCATGGAGCTGATCGCCGCCATTGCCATCCTCGGCTCGCTGCTGGTGGCCGCCTGCGGTCTGGTGCTGAATTTACGCGAATTGCGCGTGGCCGACGCCAAGCTGAAAGTGCTGGCGCAGAGGGTGGTCGAATCGCAGGAGGAGGAGCGGGCGCGGCTGTCGCGCGACTTGCATGACGGCATCAGCCAGTGGCTCGTTTCCATCAAACTGCAGATCGAGGCGGGCATTGCGCGCCTGGCCGGCAATGCCGAGCAGAAAGAAAAGGCGCCCGTCACCTTCGAGCGGGCCGCCGAGCAACTGAACAAGGTGCTGGGCGAGGTGCGGCGCATTTCGCACAATCTGCGCCCCGCCATCCTCGACGACCTGGGCCTGGCCGCCGCGCTCGACCACCTGGTGCATGAATTCAATGACAGCAGCAGTGCGCAAGCCAGCTTCACGGCCAGTCCGGCGGCGGCGGGCGAGGGCTTGCCCGACATGGTCAATACCGTGTTGTTCCGCATCGCCCAGGAAGCGCTGACCAATTGCGAGCGCCATGCCCATGCCCGCAGCGTGGAAGTGAGCTTGCACGAGGCGGACAAGGCGGTGGAGTTGCGCATCGGCGACAATGGCGGCGGCTTCGACTTCGACGGCATCGCCCTGCATCCGCAGCGCGGCATCGGCTTGCGCAACATGACGGAACGCATGGAAGCCATCGGCGGCAGCCTGCACATCACTTCCTCGCCGGCCGGCACCCTGGTGCTGGCGCGGCTCGCCCTTCCACCGACACACTAATTCACAGATACCGAAACATGACCGAGAAGATCAACATCCTGCTGGTGGACGACCATCCCCTCGTGCGCGACGGCTTGCGCGCGCGTCTGGAGGCGGTCGCGCATTTCGACGTGGTGGCCGAAGCGGGCGGCGCCGATGAGGCGCTGGCCCAGGCGCGCACGCATCAGGTGGACCTCGTGTTGATGGATATCAATATGCGCGGCATCAACGGCATCGAAGCGACAGGGCTGTTCAAGCAGGCGTTTCCGCAGATTGCCGTGCTGATCCTGTCCATGCACGACAAGCTCGAATATGTGTCGCAAGCCATCGCCGCCGGTGCGCGCGGCTATGTGCTCAAAGATGCTCCAGGGAAAGATATCGTCTTCGCCATCGAGACGGTGATGTCCGGCGGCATTTATTACAGCGCGGCCCTGGCGCGGCAACTGTCGCGCCCGCAAGTGCACGATTCCTTCCTTACCACGCGCGAACAGCAAGTGCTGCAGCACATCGCGGCGGGCCAG
Organism: Janthinobacterium pasteuri; assembly: GCF_051380775.1. Taxonomy (NCBI): domain Bacteria; kingdom Pseudomonadati; phylum Pseudomonadota; class Betaproteobacteria; order Burkholderiales; family Oxalobacteraceae; genus Janthinobacterium; species Janthinobacterium pasteuri. The sequence goes on from NZ_JBNYXS010000022.1 coordinate 49,086, forward strand.
TCGAACAAGCAGATCGCCCGCGACCTGGACCTGAGTGTGCGCACGGTGGAGACGCACCGGCTCAACATCAAGCGCAAGCTGGGTATCGAAGGGCAGGCCGAATTGATCAAGTATGCGGTCGAGCATGCGCATGGCGGCAGCGCCTGAACGATGCTGGCATCACGGCGGTTTTATCAAGCCCGCATGACAGGCGGGTCTCGCGGGGGAATGTTCGTTTTGAATATTTATTGCCATAATTAAACTGTTTCATGGGTGAGATTCGGATAGAATGATTCTCGCTCTCGAAATGGCATCCCCTGTCGGGCCAGGGTTGCCAATGCAGGTCAGTTTATTTACTATGGCGCCCTACCCACACTGAGATACCGATGTCAGCGTCTGAATCAAACCTGTTTCCGTTGGTGGGATTACAAGCAGTGGCCAATGCTCATAACGAGTGGGTCGCTGTCACCCTGCATGTACCGCAGGCCTCGACGGCACCGCTGCTGGCGGCGCTGGCCGCCGTCGATGCGTATGCCTTCCTGGCGCCGCTCGACTGCATCATTCCCCTGGCCGACCCACATGGTGTGGACGAGGCCGTGCTGGCGCAACTGGCGCCGCAACGCACCATTTTCCGTTTGCCGGCCCGGCTTGCCGGCGACAAGCAAATTCAGAAAAAATGCCAGCAATGGCGCGACGCCGGCTATCGCATCCTTCTCGATGGCGCCGATGCCGGTCCCGTGGTGGCGGCGCAGGTCGACGCGCGCGCGCTGAGCTTTGACGCGGTGGGCGCACGCCCGGCCCTGCATCAGCTGCTGCCCTTGCCGGGGCCGCACCTGGCCTACAACATCGGCGACGCCGAACAGTTTGCTGCCTCGCAAGCGCTGGGCGTGAGCTGGTTTTCCGGCGATTACGCCCTGCACCATGCGCGCCAGCAAAGCGAGCCGGAAGACGCCACCTCGCGCAAGCGCCTGCTGGCGCTGCTGGGCCTGCTGGCCCGCGATGCCGACGCGCACGAGCTGGAAGTGCCGCTCAAGCAAGACCCATCGCTCAGCTATCATTTATTGAAACTGGTCAACTCCGCCGCCTTCGGTTTCACGGCGCCGATTACCGGCTTCAGCCAGGCCATCACCCTGCTGGGCCGGCGCCAGCTGCAGCGCTGGCTGCAACTGCTGCTGTATGCGCGCCAGCAAGACGATGGCAAGATCCACGCGCTGCTGCCGCTGGCGGCCGTGCGTGCGGCGCAGATGGAAGCGCTGTGCCAGCTGCGCGGCGGCGACCGCGATGCGCAAGACCTGGCCTTCATGGCGGGCGTGTTTTCCCTGCTCGACGTCCTGCTGGGCATGCCCATGCCGGACATCATCGCCACCCTGAACCTGGCGCCCGAAGTCAGCGCCGCCTTGCTGGAGCGCAATGGCGAGCTGGGCACCTTGCTGGCGCTGGTCGAAAGCACCACGCCGGCGCCTGACGGCTTGCGCCGCGCCGGCATCGATGGAGAAACTTATTGGCGCAGCCTGCTGCAGGCCTACCAATGGGCCATCCTGGTCAGCCGGAACCTCTAGCATGACCTTGCTGCCGGTGTCGGATTTCCTCGGTAACAGCGCCGCCCTGTGCGATGCCGTCGTGCGTTTGCGCGGTCCCGCGCTGGTCGCTGAGCTGGGCCGTATTGCCAGCGCCGTGATGGCCAGCCCGCATGGCCAGTTCCTGCCTGCGGCCAGCATGGACGCCGCTGCACCGGTCGCGCCTTTCCCAAGCGATACGCCCACCCTGCTGCAGGAAATCAGTTTCGACGGCCATTGCTTTGGCCATTACAGCGTGGCGGGACGCAGCCTGTACAGCGACGCCGACCGCCGCCACCTGGCCAGCCTGGCCTCGCTGACGGCCGGTGTGCTGAAGGTGCATTCGCTGGCGCAACGCTCGACCCATGCTTTTGCGCAAGTCGAAGCCTTGTTGGCGCAGCAGACGCAAATCCTTGACCAGTTGCACGAATCCGTGCTGACGATGGACTTGACCGGCTACATCACCAGCTGGAACAAGGGCGCCGAGCGCCTGTTCGGCTATACCTCGGTGGAAGCCGTGGGGCGCAACATTTTGTTCCTGTACGACGATGAAGACACCGGTTTCCACGACGCCTTCCTGGAGCAGGGAGGACGCCTGATGGAGGTGCGCCGCCGAAAGAAGTCAGGCGAGATTTTCTGGGCCAGCCTGTCCTTGTCGCCACTGCAAGACATGGACGACAAGCCCATCGGACTCATCGCCTACCTGACGGACATCACGGAACGTAAGCTGGCCGAAGAGCGCCTGCACCACCTGGCGTATTACGACCCGCTGACCAGCCTGCCCAACCGCACCTTGCTGGCCAAGCTGGTCGACCAGGCCCTGAGCGTGGCGCAGCGCAGCAAGATGCTCGGTTGCGTGCTGTTCATCGACCTGAACCGTTTTAAACTGATCAACGACACCCTGGGCCGGCGCATCGGCGACGAATTGCTGCGCCAGGTCTCGCTGCGTTTCCGCAAGGTATTGCGCGACCAGGACCTGGTGGCGCGCCTGGGTGGCGACGAGTTTGCCGTTGGCCTGTTCGACATCGGCCAGCATTTTGAGGCCAGCATGGTGTCGCAAAAGTTGCTCGCTTCCCTGGTGCAACCGTTCCTGATCGAAGGTCACGACTTGCGCGTGGGCGCCAGCATCGGCATCAGCGTGTATCCGCAAGATGGGCAAGACGCGGAAACCCTGCTGCGCCTGGCCGACATCGCCATGTACCGCGCCAAGCAGGATAGCGGCGGCGAAGCGGAAAGCGTGGCCTTTTACAGCCAGGACATGAACCTGGGCATGCAGGCGCGCATGCGCCTGGAAACAGGCTTGCGCCAGGCATTATCGGAACAGCAATTGCTGCTGCACTACCAGCCGAAATACGCCTTGGGTAGCGGCCGCATCATTGGCGCCGAAGCCCTGGTGCGCTGGCTCCACCCGCAGCACGGCATGATCCCGCCCGCCGAATTCATCCCCCTGGCCGAATCGACGGGCCTGGTGGTGCAGGTGGGCGAATGGGTGCTGGAAGCGGCCTGCGCCCAGGCGCAAGCGTGGAAACTGGCCGGCCTGCCACCGATCCGCCTGGCCGTCAACGTTTCCGCGCGCGAATTCACCTCGGCCCTGCCCGCCAGAGTGGCGGCGACCCTGGCCCGCTACGGCCTGGAAGCAGCCTGGCTGGAACTGGAAATCACGGAAAGCACGCTGATGCACAACATCGAGCGCGTGATCGGCATCATGGACCGCATCACGGCGCTGGGCGTGGCCCTGTCGCTGGATGACTTCGGCACCGGTTATTCAAGCTTGTCCTACCTCAAACGCTTCCCCATCGACACGCTCAAGATCGACCGCTCGTTCACCACCGGCATCCCTACCGATGCCAGCGACTGCGCCATCGCCAGCACCATCATCAGCATCGCCCAGCAGTTGCATCACAAGGTGATCGCTGAAGGCGTGGAAACGGCCGAGCAGCTGGCCTTCCTGAAGAGTTCGGGCTGCGACGAAGTGCAAGGCTATTTGTTCTCGCGCCCGTTGCCGGCGGTGGAGTTCGAGAAAGCGCTGCGGGAAAACTGGGGCCTATAGTTCATGCGTGTTGGCTGTTTCCTGTCAGAAGAAAGAGTTGCGACGGTGCCAGGCATTGGTAAGCCACGCACCTTTATGTATAATGCTGCCATCAGGAAGCGTGGCCGAGTGGTTGAAGGCACTAGTCTTGAAAACTAGCGACGGGTTAAACTGTTCGTGAGTTCGAATCTCACCGCTTCCGCCAGGAAATAGAGAAACCGCCTTCGGGCGGTTTTTTATTGCCTGGCGGAAGCGAGCAGGGCGCCTTCGCGCCCTGCGTGTGAGATTCGAAGGGCTGGGCCTACCGGCCCAGCCCGCCCCGAATCCTCCAACTGCTGCCGCAGTGCGGCAGCTTCGCGCGCCGCAGGCGCGCGTTCGTGGTTCTAAGTAGGTTTCGACTGAGCCAGCTTCTAGGAGCTCCACGCATCAGCTCGTGTCTGAATGAGGGACCTCGCGTCCTGAGTGACCCGTCGCGTCCCGAGGCGGCTTTTTCACGTCCCGACGAATGATGTTGCATCAGAAGCAAGAAAAAAGCCCATTTCGGCCCGGCGCGCGCAGTTGCCCCCCCTCCACACCTGCCCGCTATACAGGGTTCTTATGACTCAAATTTGCGCCATGGCCGAAGGCGCATGAGGACTGACGAGGCAGGGCGAAGAGGGGGGCATGCGATTTGAGGCATTTTGAGCGGTTGTTCGTGCCGGTGGCGTTGCGACGTGGGAGCCGTGTTGTTTTCGTGCTGTGGCCGTGAAGTTAGCTAGTTTTCACATTGTGATAATTTGTGCAAGTTAGCATGACCCACTCTCTTGTTATGGATAAATATCTTTTTTGCAATCTGGCTAGAAAATTCAGTCTTAGTAAATATTATTCGAAATTTAATGTTTGCAAGCGTATATAACATTTTTCGTATTTATTTCAGGTTGTTACAAACTGTGAACATTTTTTCAGGATGAACCGGTATGCTTTAACTTGGCTTGCGGAAATAATTTTTCATTGTAATTTCATTTGCGATATTTATTTTATTTTTTAAAATAATTAAATATTATTTTTGAATAAATTAATTTCAATTCTTTGCGAGGTCAAGGTGGAACTTGAATTTATTGCCGCAAGAGAGAATAAGAATTCCGACCTTGCGTATTGGATTGAAAAAAACGATATACAGTCTTTTCGGATGCTTCACGATGCTTCCAGTAAGCATTTATTATTTTATGCGCATAAAATTGTGAAAAATCAACAGCTTGCTGAAGAGGTAGTGCAGGAAACATTTACGAGTATTTGGCTTCAAGCTAAATCTTATAATGCTGAGAAGGGTAGTCCGGTAACGTGGATGCGAACAATCGTCAAGAATAAAGCTTTGGACGCTTTAAGAAATTCAAAGGTTTATTTAAATGCTGAATTACTTCAAGATGAAAACAAAGAGGAAGAGCCAAGTAATTTCCTTGAGCCTGATGCGGTATTAACAGAGAAACAGTCTTCAATGCTTATAATGAAATATTTGCGAAAGCTTAATTGTTCTCAAATGGAAGCGATTTACCTTTCTTATTACAACGGCTTAAGCCACTCAGAAGTTGCAAGTATAGTAGCTGAACCTTTAGGCACTGTAAAAAATCGTATAAGACTTGGAATTTTGAGTCTGAAAAGAAGGCGAAGTGGTTTGCGGGCGGCGTAGCTGTCAAGACTAGCTTGGCTACTCGCTCCACAAACGCAAGATAGCCGGTACGGATGCAAGCTTTGATGACTGCTATAGGCGAAAAAAGGCTGTCACTTTGCTGTTATTCCCAGGCTAAAACAGCCCAAAAACAACCCAAATAATGACAGCCATCATCTTTCTAACTTTTTGATTCTAAACAATTCAGTGGTGGAGACGGCGGTAATCGAACCCGCCGCGCACGAAGTCCACTTTGGAGCAGTCCAGGGCATCCGGTTCGGAAGTGCGCAAGCCGGTTCGGAATGCAATTTGCAACAGCTTGCTGCCCTTACCGGTTGCATGGGTCGATCAAGGAACCCAGCATGGCATGCGCTTGCAGGTCGCTCCGGGCCGCCGCCTCTTCTTCGCCGCTTAAAATCCAGTGCGTCCTGCCGTCTTGCGTATTACTGCTGCCATATGCCTGCATCGCCTTGCGCAATGCCTGTTGACGCTCTGGCGGTAGCGCGTCTAGCCTGGCCTGGCTGAAAATATTAATGGGATACACGTCGCGTATATGCTCATACTGCAGCCCGTGGCGCTGGATGGCTCCCCAGTTATTGCCAGGATCGGAGCTGGCCGGTACCCACGGATGGGCTTCATCGATTATCCGGTAGCCGCGTGCGTAACCGGTACCATAACCCAGCGTTTCGCTGTAGCCGTACACATAATCGCAATGATCGAGCAAGCCGGGTATATTCTCTGCGCCTTGAAACAGTTGCGCCAGCGGCAGTTTGCTGGCGTGGACAGCCAGCATCAGCGAAAAGCTATGTGAATACAGGGCAAGAACGTCGCAGTTCGCCCACTCGTCTATATCGTCGGGTGGTACGACCCGAGGCGAATACAGGCTGATGCTGTCGGCATCAGGTGCGAACAGGGTTTTCTCGTAGTTTTTCTGCGAAAACTTGACGACCTTGCCGGTCTTGCTGCCGTAGCGATCGACGCGCTCGCCCACCTGCTCAAACCAGGCAAACAGCTGCTCGCTGGCGGCGGCAGGAATAAATGGGCTATTCTTTTTGAATTCGCCTACCAGGAAATGAAATTGCTCCATGTGTCACCATAGTTAATGTTCTGCCGCATGATGCCATGCGCGCGGTCATGCGGCTAGCGTGCGCGAGAGCATGCGGCTGTGCGCCGTTTGCGCAGAGAGGCGTTGAGACCGGTGGCTGTAGCAGGTGTTATGGTAAATTCGAGTGACTGGGAGGTTTGTCCCAAAATGGAAGGAATGGATTTTGAGAACGCAGAAAAGATGCATGGGGTATGTGGCCATCGTCGTCGACGATTACGATCGGGCGATCGAGTACTACACAGAAAAACTCGGATTTACGGTGGTCGAAGATACGCCACAAGCAGGGAAACGTTGGGTGGTTGTAACGCCGAATCCAGAAAGCGATTGTCATCTTTTGTTGGCTCGTGCCTCAAACGACAGTCAGGAGGTATTTATTGGCAATCAGTGTGGCGGGCGGGTTTTCCTTTTCCTCCACACCGACGATTTTTGGCGAGATTATGGTGCCATGAAGGCTGCGGGCGTTCACTTTTGTGAGGAACCGCGGCAGGAAGAGTACGGAACGGTCGTGGTATTTGAGGATCTCTACGGAAATCGCTGGGACCTATACCAAAACAAATAGTGACTTTAAAGAGGAGGCAGTTCGACGTTATGGCTCTCCTGTCATCACCATGTGTTTTTCGTCGTCAGGCTCGTGGAGGTGCTGCATTAGCGGGTGCCCGTCGTCGCACGAAAAACATCTTTTCCGCGCGGCTAACGTAGCTTTCTTCCAGTCTGTTCACTTTCGCGCGTGATCTCACGATAAATAAACGGCGATGCTGCAAACCAATGTGCGGCCGCATTGAGAGAAATCCCGGATCAAGCACCGTGTTTCCTGGATAGTTAAACCACAGCAGCGCTGAACGACTCGGGCCGCCGCGCAAGTAGTTGAGACAGTCGTTGAAGACCCGCTTGTAAGCGTCCACGGTCCTTGATGCTACCCAAAGAGATTCGAATGGCATTCACTGATCCGCTGCCAGTTGCGAATGCCTCCGCCGGCGTGACTGCGATGCCCTCGCTGTCGGCTGCACGCGCAAGCTGTGTAGAGTTCCAATACCCCGGCAACTCGATCCATACATGCAGGCCGTCACCAAAGCCGCTGTACCGCCCCGCCAGAATATCCCGAGCCATCTGGTGGCGCAGGCGCGCTTCGTTGCGTACGCCTTCCATCAATCCGTCAGCCGAACCGTCGAGTATCCACTGAGTGGCCAGTGCGGCTGTCAGAGGAGCGACCATCAGCGCAAATGACCTTAGCGCGACCAGGAAGCGTTCGCGCTCAATCGGGTCGCGTATCAGCACGAAGGCGACACGCAAGCCGGGCGTCAGGCATTTCGACAGGGTTGAAATGTAGACCACCTGTTCCGGGGCAAACGTGGCAATAGGTGGCGGCGGGGCATCGGCAAGGAGCCAGTAGGGATCATCCTCGACGATGCGTACATTGCAGCGCTGCGCGATGCTGGCGAGCTCCTTGCGCCGGCATTCCGGAATGGTGATGGCGGTCGGGTTCTGTAATGTCGGATTGAGATAGACCAGCCCGGGCTTGTGCTGGCGGCATGCTTCCTCAAGCATCTCCGGCACCATCCCGTGCTTGTCTGCTTCCACGGCAATGATGTGCCGGCCGAATTGGTTCGCTGCGGCACGCAAGCCGGGATAACTCATAGGCTCTGCCAGGATCACATCGCCGGGCTCCGTCAGCGCAAGGATCAATGCGGCGATCGCCGCTTGCGCACCCGGACAGACAACAACCAGCCGGGAATCCAGATGTCCGAACATCGGTGCTAGCCATCTGGCGCCTGCCTTGCGGTCGGAGTCGCTTCCTCCGCCCAAGTGGTAAGTCATCAGCAATTCATTATCTGCCCTCATCAATACTTGAGACAAACCCTGTTTCAACATGTCGTCGAAGTCCACGCCATCCGGCGGTGGTGGGGTATTCATGCTCAGGTCGAGGATAGCGCTCAATTCGACTTTCGGCGCCGCGACATAAGTGCCTCGAGCGCCGCGGCCTTCCAGCAAGTTGCGGCGCCTGGCTTCGTCGTATGCGCGCGTGATCGTCGTCAGGTCGACGTCCAGCTGTGCTGCCAACTGGCGCTGCGTAGGCAGGCGGTCACCCGGTATCAAAGATCCGTCTGCCAGCGCCACCTGCAACGCATCCGCAATCTGCAAAAAACGTGGCCCTTTGTTCCCGGCCAAGCGCGGCAACCAGGTAGTCAAATTTTCATCTTGTATGGTTTTCAACTGGGACATTTTGTCTCAATGTATGGAAATTGTTTTCAGGTAGTATGCATTAGAACGTGCAGCAACACCATCCTTGCATGGCAGTCGCTGACGTTTTCTCTGCTCTCATCTGCATTCGGCAAATCACTGCGCCCGATGCCATGGTTATTTCATCGGCAGATATAATGAAAGAGTCAAACAGGATGCCTGAGGGATGGTTTGAACAGAAGCTGCGCAAGCAGCGTTTTGAGGTAGCGCTCCTCACGATAGATAGTGTCAAGTAATAGACTGGAAATACGCAAAATGATGGATTGGACCCCAATAGTCTTCGTGACGTTCAAGGCTCTCGTGCTCGGCACGGGCATGTTCTTCGCCATCAAGTGGCATTACGATCAAGGGAAGAAGGATAAGGATAAGGCGAAGCAGAATCGCGCGGTGCTGCGCGCGAGCGGCAAGGTGGTCGCACTCTTCGTACTATCGCTGCTGGCCTTGGGGATCGTCACCTTCGTCGTTGTCAGAATGGTCGGTTTGGATATGACCTTACCATGATGGTAAGGAATAGTCGGCCGATACCTACGCATCAGTTCGTGTACACATGGCAGGCCTGACCCTGCGCCCGCCCCTCTGATCTGAAGATCATCGATCCTTTAAAATCACACCACGCATGTATTGATTTAAATCGCGAAAATCCTGAACCCTCCATGCGTATGGTGATATTTTTACGCCATTTTCTCGCAAAGTTTTTGGAATCAAGTCGCCATTTGGGCGAAGGATGACTGATGAAACAATAACCCCCGGATAGTCTTTTAGACGTTTTTTGAAGGCGGATGTTGTAAGGTCAGGCGTGGGAGGATTACTCTTGTTCGCCAATGGCCCTGTTCCCTTGATATCTGTTCCGTGGCACATGGAGCATCTCTGTATATAGAGATTTTTTCCATTGATATTATCCGCGAAGGATGAAGATGCTTGAATGAGTGATAGCATTCCTAGCGATGCGATGAATAATATTTTCGTTTTCATATAATATTTTGGCATCAATAAAATTTTCATCCATTATTATATCTGCCGTTGGTCGGTTACACTAGCCAGGTGATTTTTGTGGCAAAATCATGGTGCTCTTGGTAACGGACTGCCCCTCGCGGGGGGGATTGAATCGATTGTGACCCCGATGTGATCATTAATGCGCCATCGTGCCTTTATCGATTGGTACGAAGACTTCCCATTTCTTTTGTGTCGTGGGCTTTACGGTCTTGCCGCAAATGACGGCAACATTCGGTCCAGACAGGCCTTGACTTTTCGGAACCCATTTCACATGCAAAGATATCGCGCATTTGGCAACCAGAATCTTCCGGTTCGGCTCCATGGCCTGCCATCTTGTTCCATTTTTTAGATTCTCTGCTGCAATGAACTTTACAGCGGCATCCCTTATCTCAAACAATCCATGTATGTCACCTCGTGTCCGATCTTCGTCAAGAGTCGTCGCGAGTGCCGATGAGACACCCGCAACAAGAAAAAAGGAGCTAACAAGGGCGGCGTACCCGCGTTTATTCAATCGTGACGATAGCAACATATTTACAATCCTTGCCAAGTTTGCTCTTTATTAGTTAAAAGCGGGTTCCACATTTCCAGCAAGTATATTTTTCTACGGCGCGGCCGAAGCCTCACGACGCGCCAGCCCCTGCCCGCATGACGGAACCGCTTATTGCGCCATTACCTGGCATGGGCGAGTTGGCGAGTTCCCTGCGATGACAAGGTCAAGCTTCTTCATCCCGTCTAAATACGAATTGTTGGCGGCTAATGCCTTGCGTGACAAAGTCAGCATCCGGCGGTATTGTTTCCCAGAAAAATTCCCGTTTAAAAATTGGAATTTTATTGAATTTTCGCGAACGAAATATCCATCTGTTTTTCGTGAAATCGCTGTAGCGGTCCCCTTTGAACTGCTGATGTACAGCCGTGAAAGGAAGTAATCTTTCCGCAATATCCGGGAAAGCAAAACGTGGATTGTCGTCTTTGAGTTTTTCAAAAATTCCAAATTGATCTCTGCAGATGACTTGAATGGCAGTCTCTGGAAAACGATAGCGTGGAGACCATAGGACGTTCCAGCCTGATTCTATTTCATTGATGAAATTTACCAGGCGAGGCGTCAAAATATAGGCATCCGACTCGATATGGATGATTTTATCAACACCTAATTCATTTGCTACATGAATGGAGTGGAGGAAACTCCGCCACCAACCTGGGTAGTCAGCTCCGCTTTGTCGTCCGAGATTGTTGTCGAAGTGAATGATGAGATTTGTGTCGGTATTTGAAGCCAGCGGAGCTTTATCGGAAAGTGTATTGATAATTTCAGCAGGTGGAAGATACGGGGAACCATCATCAATCATTATTTTTTTTATTGCATTGATTGGTATGTTTTCGTAATAATCGAGCCACCGTTGATACCGACTTTCCCATGACGGGGCATCTTTTATATAGCTGGTGCAGAATATAATGGCTTTCATTGGCTAAGCACATTCCTTGTATTTGAAAAATTCAGGTTATTCATGATCTAATCATTAAAATTTCCAACTATTTTAACAGATTGGAGGCGCTTGAATAACCGTATGGACATGCCGGCCATGTGGCCGTTGGTATCAGCTCAACCGTCGATGAGAGCATCTACGCGCACCACATGCAGGATATCAAGCGGCGCCATGGTGACGATGGTGTATGCACTCGACGAGCTCAAGGCACAGCCGGCATCCGATGGCGGTATCAATGTCGCGCGGACCGTGCTGGAAGCGCCTGTTTCTGCTGGATAACAGGATGACACTCTGAACAACATACATAAATCCTGCAAGGCGGCGAAAAATCAACTGAGAATTCTCGAGATGAAATACAGCGGCAACACCAAGAGAATGACGGTCATTAAAAGTGAGGCAAATGATGCCGTGAGCAGTTATGAAAGGAAATAATGCCATCCTCTGGATGGTACCCGCAGGTCTCTTGCTTGACCGTCATGTGCAAGCTGCCGCCAACGCCAACCTTGCGATGGGCGAACAATGTCGATGGGGATGAAGTTACTTCTTCAAGTTGGCACCCCGTGCCATCTTCGCAAGCTTGACCTAAGTGAACTCCTCACGCGAATTCGTTTGACCCTCGCCCGCGCAAGACCTAGAGTCAACAGGAAGATATCAACCGACTCCGTCGACCACGCCATGGCCAAGCCTTTTCCCTTAAGCCCCAAGAACCCCGAACGCATCTGCTGGGGTTGCGACAAGTATTGTCCGCCGGACGCCATGCGCTGCGGGAATGGTTCCGAGCGCACGCAGCATCCGATTGAGCTGTTTGGCGAAGGCTGGAATGACTGGGGGCTGGCGGCTGCCGACAGGGAGGAAGACAAGAAAAAGCCTTGAGTCGGCTGTGATCTGGCAGCAAACTGCTTGTCAACGGTTGAAACCGTCCACTCTTCGATTGCCTCCGTGAAGTACTGCAATCGGCGTATCGGCTATGCGCCAAGCGCCTTGCGTACTGGACGTGCCGGGGGCGAGCTCAGTGTATGGCTTGAGCACCGATATTCTCCATCTGAAACTAAAAAGGGCTGAGCCCTGTGCAAGACAGAACTCAGCCCTTGGCTATCGGCGCACGATCACGCCGGCAGCAGGAGATTACATGAAGTGGTAGTTGGCGCTAATGCGGAAGTAGCGGCCTTGACCATTGTGCAACTGTGGATTGAAGCCTTCCACTGGGTAACGTGGATCGTATGGCGCCTTGATATCAAACAGGTTCTTGATATTGAACGACAGGGTCAAATCCTTGAAGCCCGTGTAGGAGTACGACATATTGGTCGTCGTCCAGCTTTTCACGTCGCAGCTGCTGATGTAGTTGCTGTACTTCGGCAAGCCGCCCAGCCCATATGCCGACTTGGGTTGTCCCACGCCGTACTGGCAGTATGGCGTCTCGTAGACCACATTGTTGTCGCTACGGCGCAGCAACGATACGGGACCCACGAAATCTACCGACGTCGTCACCGAGTGGTCGCCACGGGTCCAGTTGACGGACAGGTTGCCGCGGTTCTTTGGATTGTCGCCGACCGAGGTGGCATAGTCGGACAGGCCGCCATTCGCACCGGAGGTGTCGGTTGCTACTTCACCCGGACGCTCGGCGCGCTTGAAGCTCAACAGATAGCTCCAGTTCAGGTTGGCTGTCAGACGGCCCAGATCGCCCAGCGACTTGCGATACGCCACCTCGAAATCAATACCCTGCACTTCGGTGCTGCCCTGGTTCACATACGAACGGTTGACCTGGGAAATCGGGCCAGAGTTAGGCACCACGTTGCCATTGGCATCGGTCACCAGATTTGCCGGATTACTGTCGCGTACCACGCTGCCTTTATAGCGGTCTTGACGATCAACCATGTACTGCGCGCTGAACAAAGCGGTTTCATCCACTTTCTTGATGCGGTAGTAATCGACCAGTACGTCGATGTCCTTGGTCGGTGCCAGGATCAGGCCCAGCGAGTAGCTCTTCGATGTTTCAGGGCGCAGATCAGGGGTGGCCGAGGACAGGCTGGAAATACCTTTTTTGCAATCGCTGGTATCGGCACCGGTGGCCGGATGGACGCCATCCGGGCAGCGCAGCGGGTCAACCACGTTGGTGAAAGATTGTACGCCGCCAGGCGAAACCTGAGTCAGCGCTGGCGCGCGGAAGCCTTCGGCATAGGTGCTGCGGACGGCTACGCGGTCGCTGATGGTCCACTTGGCGCCGACTTTCGGCACGAAATTGCCCTTCAGGTTGGGGTATTTGTCGTAACGGCCTGCAAAGTCCATTTCAAAGTATTTCGCAAACGGCGTGCGCACTTCGACGAAAGTCGAGCTGACATTGCGCTGTCCGTCGGCCAGCGAGTTGGCCTGGCCGATGATGTCGCCGCGCTGCGTCGCCATGTCTGGCGTCAGGCCGATTTTTTCTTGACGGAATTCAGCGCCGAAAGCCACGCCAATCTGACCGCCGGCCAGCTGGCCAAATGCGGTACTTGCCTTGGCATCGACTTGCGTTACCTGGGCAAAGCCGCGGTTTTCCAGGTCGCGCGTGACGCTAGGATCGGCATTGACTTGCGCCAGGGTCCAGTTCTGCGTCATGACCTTTTCCAGGGTCGGGCGATACAGCATGCCATTCGTGGTTTCCGTGCGCTCGGCGCGGTTCCACAGCACGGCCGTTTCCCAATCCCACTCGCCTGCCGTGCCGCGCACACCAGCGAGCAAGCGATAGCTTTCGTTCAGATTGGAGGCGCCGCCCGGGGCGCTGACGCGGTAACCGACAGCGGCGCGCTGTGTCGGGAACGGATTGTCAGGATGACCTACCGGCAAGATCATCTGGAACTGCTGCGGTGCGCCGTTGAGCTGGTACACGGTGGTCGAAGCCGTACTGCGGAAGGCCGTCGGCACGCGCAGATAGGTGCGCTCGGAACGGCTATAGCCGGCTTCGGCAAAGGCGGTGATGTCCTGGCTGATTTCGAACGTGGCGCGCGACAGGATGTTGGCGTCCTTGCCTGCACTTTGCACTTCGGCGTAATCGTCGATGTTGAAGTTGCAGAAGGTGCGTCCCACCAACGGGTCGGTTGCCACCATATTGTGGTCCGCAATGCTGCCGGTGATCTGCTGCGATGCCGGGCAGTCCAGGCGGTTGATGATTTGCGCGCGCTGTTCGTAGGTGGTGGCGAACTTTTTCGTGCCTGGTTTCATTTCAGCGTAGAAGAAAGGCGACGTGGTCAGGCTGCTGGAGAAAGGGTTCAGGCGACCGTTGATGTCCGCATACATGCCCTTCTCGACATCCCGTTCATTCTTGATGATGGTGCTGTCGCGCTTGGCGACGTCAAAGCTGACGAAGGCATTGAAACGGTCCTTGCCAAAGCCAAAGATACCGCTGGCGCTCTTGCGGGCAAATTCGCCGTCGTCGTTGGCGCTGATGCTGGCGCTCATTTCGGCGCCAGTGTACTTGGTTTTGGTAATGAAGTTGACCACGCCGGCGATGGCATCGGAACCATACACGGCCGATGCGCCATCCTTGAACACTTCGACGCGTTCGATGGCCGACACAGGAATGCTGTTCAAGTCATAGACAGCCGATTTCCCCTGATTCGGGTCGGCATAGGCGGATGCCGTGATGCGGCGGCCATTGAGCAAAATCAGCGTGGAAGAAGAACCCAGGCCGCGCATGGAGGCCGTTGCCGCGCCGCGGGCGAAGCCGCCGTCGGTCACGTCCACCGACGAACCCGAACCAAATGCGGGAATCGAATGCAACAGTTCGGCCACAGTATTGGCGCCGGTAGCGGCAATCTGCTTGGCATTCAAGGTCTGGATAGGCGAGGAACCTTCCTTTTCAGTGCGCTTGATGTTCGAACCGGTTACCAGGACTTTTTGCACTGCCGGCTCTGCCGGAACTTGCTGTGCAAACGCGAAATGGGATGAGGACAGTGTCAATGCGACAGCGACGACGCTGCGTTTCAAAACAAACTTCTTGGTCAATTCACTTCTCCGTACAAGTCATTCTCAGGACTCGTTTTTATGCGAAAAACTGTTGAAACAAATACATTGCGATAAGCAAGCACCTGCCAACCCGATCTAGTTTGACCGTTTATGTTCAGTCATTTTTGTAAAATGTGATATTCATTTTACCTAGGGGGCACATAAAAACATTTCGGTGTAGCAAATGTCAATTTTATCTATCGCTGTTGCTCTTATTTACAACAGTAAAAAATTTCTTTACAAGTGCAGGATGCTGAATTTTTCGCCAGGGCGGCAGGTGGTAGAGGGAAAAGAAGCATACGGCGGCGTGAGGCCGCAAGCCGGGGGCACAAGAGAACATGCCGCTTCAGAGCGAAAGTCCGTGCATCAAGGTCGTGACATTTCTTGCAATTCGCGTATCGCAGAAATTGTCAACAGAAGTTTTTTTGATAGCAGCGGTGAGCTTGTTGCGAGTACGTCGAAAATCGTCATTGTGGAAGGGCAAGCCATTTACCTGTTGGATGGGGCTGTGCATTACACGAGGACGCGACGAAGGCGCCCCTTGCGGTCAGTTGAACATGAACTCCAGCACGTCGTCGCCATACTTGTCCGTTTCCCCCGTCGCCGTCCAGCCGAGGTAGCGGTAAAAGCCGTAGGAGCGGGAGGCGGGGGCGCTGGAGCAGCCCAGGAACAGCCGTTGATGGCCCTGCGCGCGCAGTTCCGTCATCACCAGTTGCAGCAAGGTCTTGCCGATACCGAGGCCTTCGAATTCCGGCAGCAGCGCCAGGACGATGATTTCTCCCGTGTCGCGCTCGCCAAAGCAGTAGCCGACCAGCTGGCCATCGTGATGGCAGACCTGGCCGGGCAAGCTGCCTGAGTGCATCATCTCGGCCCAGGACTCGGCGGTAATGCCCACTTCCGCCAGGCGCTCTGCGGAAATGGCGTTTTGCCGCGTTTTGCCGCGCAATGCGATGAAGGCCGGGGTGTCGTTCGCATTGGCGGCATGGAAGGTGATGGAAGGGGGATGTGTCGTCATGTGTTTGTCTGTAATCGACAATGTCGTGTAAATGGCAGGTAGAGGCGGATAAACATCATTCCCAGGGTTTGCGCATGCTGTGCGCAAGGCGCTGCCAGTCAACTACTTTGGTATTCTCGATTGCCTGCTGGCCGGAATTGCCGCTATCGATGATTTCATCCTTGACGATGATCAAGTCCTGCTTGTCATTCAAGCGGTATTCCCGGTAGCGCTCGCAATCCTGTTCGCGCCGGGCGGTGGCGATTAATTTGTCAGCCCGCCAGGCATAGCTGTCTTCATAAAAGCATTGCGCCGCGCAGCCGCAATTGGCGATGCCGCCTTCGATTCTTTTGTCTGCGATGCTGATATCCAGATTCGGAATCGCCGATAATGGCTTGTTGAAACTGTATTGCTTCGCTTGCGTATCCCACAGCCACACGTCGGAACAGCGGACGCGTCCCTGGCTATCCGTGTAGCCGGTCACCCACAGGTCGGCATGGCCGTCAAAATTCATGTCCAGCAGCAGCGCGTGCAAATTGCCCGTGCCGCTACTGCTGCAACTGCCAGGCATCCACTGCTTCCCGATTTTCAGCTGGTAGGTCTGCTTTTCATCGTGATTCGCATAGCGGATATCGGCCGCTTGCCGCACTTTTCCTGTCGCGGCTTTTCCCAGGTGCAGCGTGCCGCAATAAGCCGAGGTGGAAATCAGGGATAAAAGCAGAGCAATCAGTTTCATGGAGATATTCTTGGGAAGGCATTGGGACACCATGCCCCGATTGCATCATGCGGAGAATGATCATAACGCATGATTTGGGCAATGCGCCATACCGATCTCTATCGTACATTCTGCGCGGAGCAGTGCTGTGTGCAATGCCACGAAATCCCCGGACTAGGAATCTTCATGACCGTCTCGACAGCATCTTTTAATGAAGCGGGCATCCTCGCTTATAACGACGGCAATTACGCCGAGGCATTCCAGCAATTCGCCGCGGCCGCCGCGGCCGGTGATCCCGCCGGCCAGCATTTGCTGGCCAGCCTGTATTACCAGGGCCACGGCGTAACGCAAGACGTGCCGAAAGCGGTGGAATTGTTCACGGCCGCCGCGCAAGCGGGCTTTCCGCCATCGCTGGCCAACCTGGCCCTGATGTATGCGAGTGGCGATGGCGTGGCGCAAGATATGGCGCAATCGCTGGCGTACGGGCGCCAGGCAGCCGAGGCGGGCAGCGCGCAATCGGTCAAGAACCGCGACCAGTTGCTGGAAATCCTCACGCCATCACAGCAGCAGGCGGCACGCGCGCTGGCGGCCGAATATGCGGCGCAGTATGGCACCGATCCGCATTAATTCATATTATGGCCGCAGCATTATTCTACTTCCCGCAAGTTCATTTATTATTCAATAAATATTTCCACTGAGAAATTTTTACATTTACAATATAGCGATGGCGTGCCCGGCAGCGGCAGGCCGGCAAGGCGAATTCGCGCATGCGGGCCGATCACTATATAAAAGATGGATAATATGACTGTGCTGAAAGAGGGTGGTGGCTTCCGGTTCTCGATACTGATGCTGCTGCTGATTCCCTATGTTCTGCTGTATTGCGCGGCGGGCAAGGAAGACCGGCTGCCATTGGCAGCGATGACGGCTGCCGCGACCTGCCTGCTATCGCTGGTGGCACATTTGTACCGCAATCGTATCGCCATCCTGGAAGGTATTGCGGGATCGTTGCTGCTGATCGGGATATTGATGCTGTGCGCCTTCATTCCCGTCGTCGGCTGGATCGCCGATGTCCTGTTGATACTGTATGCCTTGGCCAGCGTCCTGGCGGCATTGCAGGTATTGCTGCCGATCGCTTTCAAGGCAGCCTTGATACTGGTCGTGTTTATCGCCGCGCTGGCGCCGGAAATCCACCATCCCCTGTTTAGCCCGCTCGCGTATGGCCTGTTCTGTCTTTTCCTGACGGCGTGGCTGTCACGCAAGAGCGATCCATTCAGCGAATTGCTGCTGTTATTCGCCTCGCTGCCCTTGCTGGCCATCGTGATCGCATCGCTGGGCAAGATGTTCAGATCGGGTTTTTCGGTGACAAGGAATGTGAAAGTCGGCCAGCATGTGAGCGGCTATACCACGCAAGCGGGCGTGAATGTGGCCGACTACACGCGCATGGTGACAAAGAGCGTGACCACCGCCACGACATCCGTGAATGCCACGGCGGTGGCTGTCAATACGGCGGCAGGGAAAGCGGCCGAACGGACGGACGCAGAATAGCGCCCTCAGCTTGGCTACGCGCCGCTCATTTGCTGGGCGGCGTCTCAAGTTTGCTCAGCCCGCCGGCCGCGTCGAGTTCATAGCTGTCGAAATCGCGCGCCAGGAAAAGTTCACCCGAGTAATGCAGGCGCGCTTCCGCTTCCAGTTCGGTCATGCCGTCCGCATTGTGATAGCGGGCGCTGAAGTGGGTGAGGATCAGGTTCGGCAAGCGGACCGATGCGGCGAACTGCGCCACGCGCTGCACGGAACTGTGGGTGGGGCCGGGGCCCACTTTTTGCAGCATCGCTTCCGTGTAGGTGGCTTCGTGCACGAGCAGCTGCGCATCCGCGCAGGCGTCCGCCAGCAACGCTGGCGTGTCGTTGTCGCCGCCGATCACTACCGTGGCGCGCTGCGTTTCCACTTGGCGGAAAGCAGCGGCGCGCAAGACCGTGCCATCGTCCAGGAGCGCATCCTGGCCCGCCTGCAAGAGTCCCCAGGCGGGACCGGGTGGCGCGCCCGCCGCCTGCAGGGCGGCCTTGTCCAGCTTCCATCTGCTCGTTTCCAGCGCGAAACGATAACCGACGCTCGGTGCGCGGTGTGACAGCGCGTGGCGCGAGATGGTCAAGCCCGCTTCCTGGTGGACGATGCGATCGCTGTCCACGTCGATGTGGATCAGCGGATACGTCAAGAACAGTTCCGTATGCAGCAGGGTGGCGTCGATCCAGGTCTTGATGGCGGCCGGGGCGATCAGCAGCAGGGGTTTCTTGCGGCCCGTCATGGAGGCGCTGGCGAGCAAGCCCGGCAGTCCATAGCTGTGGTCGCCATGCACGTGGGTGATGCAGATGCCCACCAGGTCGTGCACGGACAAGGGCAGGCGCTGCAGCCGGTGCTGCGTGGCTTCGCCGCAATCGATCATCCACCAGTCGCGGTTGTGCGTGGTTTGCAAGGCCAGCGAGGTGACGTTGCGGTGGCGTGTGGGCACGCCGGAAGACGTGCCGAGAAAAGTCAGTTTGAACATGCCCGCATTATGCGGCAGGCGTGCCCGCTTGCCAATGTTCAGCCCACCGGTGGCACCTCGTCTGCCGTGTAGTCGACATAGTCGTTGCGGCGGCAAAAACTGAGCAGTTCCATGCCGGCCTGGTGCGCGTCAATTTGTCGGTTTCTGCCGCGATCTCACGGTGACCATGGGCATGCTGCGGCAAATGTATGGTGTAGGCTATGATGGCGTCAGCAAGACTGACAGGCTGCCGAATTTTTCCACGCCGCTGTCGTCGGCGATCTATTTCGTGCCCAGCATCGATGCCTTGCTGGCAGTGGCTATTTCACCGGCCGATTCTGGTGAAGGGCCGCCACGGCGGCTCCCGGTCCTGTCCCTATTTTTTACTTCACAAGGAGTTTTCCATGCGTATTCGTCCCGCCACATTGCTGTCCGCCCTGATCTTCGGCAGCGTCGTCTTCAGCGCTTCCGCTTCCGCCGTCGGCCTGGGTTTCCTGGCTGATACGCCGATGGCCTACCTGAACAAGAACGACAAGCCCGTGTTTGTGAAAGCCGTCACCGACGTGCTCAATGACAAGAAGGATGGCGAAACTGTGCGATGGAGCAATGAAGGCTTGCGCAATTCCGTGCGCATCGCCGCCGAGATCACTGCCAGCGAGACGGAAAAGACGGATGCGCAAACCTGCCGCACGGTGCAGGTTGGCTTGAGCGCCAAGGGCCAGGAACAGACCCTGAAGCTGAAAGTGTGCAAGGCTGGCACGGCTGCGTGGAAAGTGGCAAAGAGCTGATAGTCCGTGCTTGTCCTTGCCGGCTCTGCGCCGGCAAGGCGACGACTTTCTCATAAGTAAGTGTTGCAGCGGTTAGAATCACGCTTTACCCTCACTTTTATCATCTGCATGCAGCAAAGTCGCCTCCTGTTCTTCCGCCTGGTCGGCCAGTTTCGCCGCTATGGCGCCATCGTTGCCGCCACTTTGCTGGCCGTGGGCGTGGCGTCCGCCACCGATGTGTTGTTAATCCGCCAGTTGCAGAACGTCGTCGACGCCATGCGCTCGACGGCCAGCGCACAGATCGCGCCCGCGTCCGGCGTGATGGGCATGCTGCAGGGCTGGGTCGACCGTTTCCTGCCGGCACAGGCCGGACAGGTGGACTTATGGGTCATCCCCGCCACCATCCTGGGCCTGGCCGTGCTGCGCATGGTGTCCAGTTTTGCCGGCGATTACGGTTCCGTATGGCTATCGAGCCGGGTGCAGGCCGACCTGCGCGAAAAGATGTTCGCCACCATCATGCGTCTGCCCAGCCGCTTTTTCGATACCACCACCACCAGTCTGACGCAGTCGCGCGTGGCCTTCGACGCCAGCCAGGTGTCGCAGGCGGGCTTGAACGTGCTCAATGTGATGGTGCGCGATTCCGTCGCCACCATCGGCTACCTGATCCTGTTGTTCAGCATCGATGTGAAACTGGCCCTGTTCTGCATGGCGTCGATGCCCATCGTGGCCATCGTCGTGACCCTGGCGGGACGCCGCATGCGCCACTTGAGCAAGAGTTCGCAGCAAGCCGTGGGCGAGTTGACTTCCGTGCTGGACGAAAGCATCGCCGGCCAGCGCGTGGTGAAAATTTTCGGCGGACAAGATTATGAACAGGCGCGTTTCGTCGACGTCGTCAAGCGCAACCGCCAGCTGGCCGTCAAGCATGCAGCCACCTCGGCCATGAATTCCGGCTTCATCATGATGCTCGTCGGCATTACCCTGTCGTCCGTGATTTACTTTGCCATGCTGCGCGCGCAAAGCGGCGCCATCACGCCGGGCGCCTTCGTCGCCTTCATGGGTGCGCTGATGGCGATGCAGTCGCCGATCAAGAATTTGACCAAGATCAATGAGCCGCTGCAACGGGGCCTGGCGGCGGCCGAATCCGTCTTCGGGCTGATCGACACGCCGCTGGAGCCGGACCCTGGCAGCATCGCGCCGGCGGCAGTGCAGGGCAACCTGTCCCTGCAAAACGTCCACTTCCGCTACAACAGCGACGATCCCGATGCGCCCACGGCCTTGAGCGATATCACGCTCGACATCCGCGCCGGCGAAACGGTGGCCCTGGTGGGCGGTTCGGGCGGCGGCAAGACCACCTTGCTGGGCTTGCTGCCGCGCTTCTACGACGTCAGCGGCGGCCAGATCCTGCTCGACGGCGTCGACCTGCGCGACTACGCCCTGCTGGCCCTGCGGCGCCAGTTCGCCCTCGTCAGCCAGGATGTGATTCTGTTTAACGACACGATGGCGGCGAATATCGCGTATGGCGACCCGGCCCCGGACATGGCGCGCATCGAAGCGTCGGCGCGCGCCGCCTACGCCCACGAATTCATCATGCAGTTGCCGCAAGGCTACGCAACGCAGGCGGGGCAGAATGGTTCGCGCCTGTCGGGCGGGCAACGCCAGCGCCTGGCCATCGCGCGCGCCCTGTACAAGGACGCGCCGATTCTGCTGCTGGACGAAGCCACCAGCGCGCTGGACACGGAATCGGAGCGACAGGTGCAGGCGGCGCTGGAAGTGCTGATGCGCAAGCGCACCACCATCGTCATCGCCCACCGGTTATCCACCATCGAAAGCGCCGACCGCATCGTCGTCATGCAGGGAGGGCGCCTGGTGGAGTCTGGCAGCCATGCCGCCTTGCTGCAACAGGGCGGCGCGTATGCGCGCCTGCACGCAAGCCAGTTGTCGCCCGTCAAGGATGGCGCGGCTTAGAGCCTATGCCAGTAGGGAGCGTCTTCTGCTGGCAGAACATCAGGAGCGCGAACAAGGCGTGAGGAGGACGCGTGGCGAGCCACGCTACGACGATCAACACAGTCCCCGCTTCTGAGGGTCGCCAGCAGGGGATGTATTCATCTACTGGGGTAGGCTCTTAGAACACGTGAATTTCCTGTAATACCAGTCTGACGCCCGGCGCCGCGTGCTCCACGCGAAACGTGGCGGTCAGATCGGACCAAACGCCATTCAGTGGCAGGGAATGGCGCGCTTCGGCAAGCGCGGCGCCGCCGTCCTGGCCAGTCGGGCGCTCGACGCAGCGCTCCTGTGGCGCGCCGCTGGCCAGCGTTGCCGGCGTAACGCGATACACGCTGCCGTCCGCATACGGCTCCGGCGAACCATACCCTTCGATCACGGCGCGCAGCAGCGCCGACGTCCAGCCGTAATACGCGTCATGCGCCGTGCGCGCATGGGCGCACGCGTAATCGCCGCGCGCCAGGTCGGCGATCCAGGCATCGATGATGGCCAGTATATGGGAGTCGCTGGGGGCGGCGGGCAAGTGCATGGATTTCTTTCGTGACAGGGGAAAACGTTGCTTTCCATTATGATGGCAGCCGCACAATAACATTGCAACGGAACACAATGCACACACAACAGACGATGCGCTGGCTGCTAGCTGCCGCGCTGGGCATGGGCGCAGCCTTGCCCGTGGCGGCACAGGAACAGCCCGCAGCGCCAACGCCAACCCCAGCACCAACGCTACAGGAGGAAGACCACACCATGTATTTGGATATCAATTTTATGCCCAGCAACCAACGTCGCGCCGCGTATGCGCTGCGCACGCCGCCCGAGCGCGACGAGGCGCTGGGCGCCTGGCATGTGCGGCTCGAATTTCCCGACACGCCGGGCGTGCTGGCTTTTGAAACCTATACCACGGACCTCGACTTGAGCAAGGTCAGGTTCGTGCGTTTTCGCAAGCATTACTACGAGAATGGCCAGCTGCTGCGCGAAACCTACTTCAATGCCCAGGGCGAGGAGCTGCTGGGCGGCTGCGTGTACTTCGAGAATGGCCAGGTCCAGCAGCGGGTGACCGCCTTGCCGAACGGGCGCGACAGCATTTCGGAAACGTATCACGAGAATGGCCAGCTGGCGTACAAGACGCTGTATCACGATGACGAGATGGCCGATGGCGAGCAAGTGTCGTATGCCGCGAACGGGGCCGTCAGCCACCGCTCGTATCAACGCAATGGCAAGATGGATGGCGTGCAGGAATCGTTTTATGACGATGGCAAGCTGTTCCAACGGGGACAGTTTGTGAATGGCAAGCGCGAGGGCGAGTTTGTCACGTATGCCCAGGATGGCAGCGTGCTGGCCAGGACCGTGTGGGTGCACGACCAGCCCGACGGCTGGTCGTTTGAAAGCCATGGCAATGGCGTCATGTCGAACAAGTCGCTGTACCGGAAAGGTGCCGTGCTCAGCTTGCAAACGTGGGGTCCGAACGGCCGCCCGATCTTTGCTTGGCAGAAAGATGCGCAGGGGCGCGACCACGGCGATACGACGGATTGGCATGCCAACGGCGTGCGCGCCAGCGTGACGCCGTTTGTCAAAGGCCAGCGCCACGGCTTGCTGCAAACCTGGTACAGCGATGGCAGCCTGCGCCAGATCGTGCCGTATGAGCACGGCAAGAAGCACGGCATCGAGCGCCAGTGGGACAAGGCCGGCAAGCTGGTGCTGGAGCAGGCTTGGCAGGATGGACAGCCTGTAGCGAAATAGGGGGATCAGCATGCGGTATGGACAGACCATGCGGACCATGCGCCTGGCGCTGCTGGCTGTGCTCATGACGGCCCTGCCGCTGGCGGCGCAGAAGCAGACACAGGAGTAACAGCAGGCTGCGGCACAGTGGCAGCAGCAAGCGCCAGGCCAGGTTCGTCCACCTGGCCGATGGTGAGTACGTGTCATACGTGCCGAATGGCAAGATGAGCAGCCATGCCTTCTTGAAAGGCGGCAAGATGCATGGCTTGCCGGAAGTGTTTTACGCCGATGACAAGCAGGATGGCGAGTTCCTCACCCTGGCCGAGGATGGCAAGGTGCTCGCGCACAAGGTCTGGCTGGATGGCGAAGTCGATGGCTGGTCGTTTGAAAGCCATGACAATGGCCAGCGCCATGGCTTGCTGCAAGTCTGGGCCAGCGACGGCAGCCTGCTGCAGCTTGTGCCGTATGAGCATGGCAAGAAGCAGGGCATCGAGCGGCGCTGGGACGAGCTGGGCAAACAGGTATGGGAGAAGACATGGCAGGCCGGAGTGCCAGTGCCTGTCGGGCTATAGGCAGTAGAGGGCCACCCGCCTTTGCAGGTATCATGTACGGATTCCGGCCCGCCAGCAGGCGTGAAGCCGGCAGGATAACTGGAGGCAATGGTGGTGGAAGCGGAAGGTTCGGCGATGGCCAGGGCGCAAGGCATGGCCTTGCAAAACATGCGCGTCGTCATGCGCGCGGCGCAGCGGCACTCGGCGCAGATCGAGAAACAATGTGGCGTGTCGGGCGCGCAATTGTGGGTGATGCAGGAATTGCTGGAGCAGCCAGGCTTGCGCATGGGCGAGCTGGCCAGCAAGATATCCATCCACCAGACGACGGCCAGCAACCTGGTCGATGCGCTGGTGAAAAAAGCCTATGTGCGCAAGGCGCGCGACCAACCCGACCAGCGCGTGGTCACGTTGACCTTGACGGCGGAAGGCCAGGCCGTGATCGCCGGCGCGCCGCAACCGGCCCGCGGCTTGCTGCCCAGCGCGCTGGCCCAGCTGGACCCCGACAGCCTGGCGCACCTGAACCAGGGCTTGAACGCCTTGCTGGCCGTGGTCGCCCCCGATGACAGGCAGGCGGGCATGCAGCCGTTTCCTTTCACCATGTAATCCAGGGGCAAGCGTGTGGCTGGACCGCCCCGCTTGCCATTATCATCGGCGCTGTCGCACCGTTGATGAGAGTTCGCATTGAAGATAGTCATTCCCTTTTTGCTGGCCACCGTCCTGGCCGGTTCCTCGTCCATTCCCATGGCCAACGCATTTGCCCACGCCCTGGCTACCCCTGCCTTGCCTTCCGGGCAGTCGCCGGCCACCCTGCATTTCGACGCGGATTACCAGCCCGCCGCACCCGCTGCGGCCGTGTACGAGCAGCGCGCGCCGCTGCGCCATGATGCGGCCCGCCAGGCCTGGCATTGGCAGCTGCATTTCGCGCAGCCGCCAGGCAAGCTGCACATGGATGCCTGGCTGCTGGACGCCAACCTGGCGTCGCCCCGCTATGCCTACCAGCGCAGCGTGTATTTCGCCGATGGCCAGCTGGCCCTGCTGGAAGAGCGCAACGGGGAGGGCGATTTCGACGGCGTCAGCGTCGAATACCATGCGAATGGTGCGGTGAAGAGCCGCAAGGCTTACCGCGACGGCGAGTTTGAGGGCTTGCACAGCCATTATCATGCGAATGGCCAGCTGAGTCGTGAATTGCGGTACCAGGCGGGCCAGCCCGCCGATGGGCAATACCTGAGCTTTGATGCCCATGGCCAGGTGAGCAACCGCGCGCATTTTGCCGACGGCGTGCTGTCGGGCGAGGCGCAAGCATTTCATCCGAACGGCAGGCTGGCCGAGCAGGGGCCGTATCTGGAAGGCCAGCGCAACGGCCTGCACCAGACCTGGTGGCCGGACGGCCGTGAAAAGTCGCGCCTCAATTTCCTGCATGGAAAGCCGCAGGGCTGGTCGCTGCTATATTTCGCGAATGGCCAGCTGGAGCAGAAAAACCTGTTCGAGGATGGCGTCCTGCTGAGCACGCAGAGCTGGCGCGAGGATGGCACGCCGCTGCACGCCGTCGAGTATGTTGACGGTCGCAAGCACGGGCTGGAGCGCAGCTGGGGCGAGGGCGGCACGCGCACTCTTTGCGCATGGCAGCAGGGCCGCTTGCTGCGTCCCTGCAGTCATTTTTAGTTGGGTGGCGCCGGCAGCCGTTGCAGCTGCAACTGCGCCAGCGCCCCGTACAGCGGTTCGCTGAGCACGCGCGACACGGTGCTGGCCACCACGGCGCACGCCATCAGGCTCAGTACCATGCCGTGGCCGTCGACCATTTCCATGACAATGATGAAAGCTGTCAGCGGCGCTTGCGTGGCGGCGGCCAGGAAACCCACCATGCCCAGCGCGATCAGGGCGGGCGCGTGCGGGTAGTGCAGCAGCACGGCGATATCGTGGCCGATGCCAGCGCCGATGGCCAGAGAGGGCGCGAAGATGCCGGCCGGCACGCCCGACCAGACGGTCAGCCAGGTGGCTACATATTTGAAGGCAACAAAGGCGGGCGAGGCGTCGCTGGCGCCATCGAGCATGGCGCGCGTGGCCACGGTGCCGCTGCCGAAGGTGGCGCCATGGCTGGCGATGCCGATGGCTGCCACCAGCAGAGCGCAGACGGCGGCGAACAGCACGGGCCGGCCTTTTCTCCACGCGGACAATCTTCCCAGCGGATTGCCGCGGGCGGAGGCCAGCAGCAGCCGCGCAAACAGGCCGCCGGCCACGCCCGCGACCAGGGTCACGAGTAAACCCGGCAAGGCCAGCGCCAGGCCGATGGGGCCGGGGTGGATGATGCCGAAGTGGGTAGCGTTGCCGTGGATCGAGACGGCCATCATGCCGGCCAGCACGATGCCTGCCACGATCAGGCCGCTGTTGCGCTGCTCGGGCGAGCGCGAGAGTTCCTCGATGGCGAACATGACGCCTGCCAGCGGCGTATTGAAGGCGGCCGCGATGCCGGCCGCGCCGCCAGCTACCAGCAGTGAATGGGCGCTCACCTGCGAGTGACGGGGCAGCCAGCGGCGCGCGGCCAGCATCACGCCGGCGGCGATCTGCACGGACGGCCCTTCGCGCCCCAGTGACAATCCCCCCAGCAAGCCGCCCGCCGTCAGGACGATCTTCGCGGCGCTGAGTTTCAGGGAGACGAACAGCGAACGCTGCTCGGGCGCCACGGCCGGGTCCAGGGTGGCCATCACTTGCGGGATGCCGGAACCGGCCGCGCCCATGGCGTAGCGGCGCGTCAGCCAGACCAGCAGGGCGGCGCAGGCTGGTGTCCACAGCAGGGCGAACCACCAGGCTTTGCCGTTAAAAAAGAGAAACAGGTCCAGCGCTTCTGCCGCCAGCCACGTAAAGCCGACGACGACGAGGCCCGCGATGGCGGCCATGCCGACGACGACGGCGCGCGACCACCACAGGCGCGGGTTGGCAAATTCATGCTTGAAGGCAGAGGGGATGTCATGCAAGTGCTTCATTGCGGCAAGTCCAGGGTAGGGCGCGCAGGGCGTCGGGGAGACTTGCCATTATATCGATATATTTGCTCAAATGTATTTCATGCGCCTGACCCGTGGGCGGCTGGCAACAGAATACCTGCCTCGGCCATGAAATCGACAAGCGCCCGTACTTTCGGCGCCAGGTACGGCCCGGAAGGCCACAGCAGCCAGCAACTGTGGGCCCGATGATCGGTGATCGCATAGTCCGTCAGCACTTCGACCAGGCTGCCGTCGGCCAGCGCGCCGCGCACATGAAAGTCGGGCAGCCAGGCGATGCCCAGGCCTTGCCGGGCGAAGTGCAAGCGCGCTTCGATGTTGTTGCACACCATCGACACGGGCAAGTCCAGGGGCGCAGCGTCCGCCTCCTGGCGCAACTGCCACTGTTCGATCTTGCCGCTGTGGCGGAAGCGGTAGTGCAGGCAGGCATGTTGTTGCAGATCAGGAGGATGGCTGGGCGTGCCGTGGCGCGCCAGGTAGGCGGGCGAGGCCACGAGGCAGGAGCGGAACTGGCCCAGCTTGCGGGCGGCCAGGCGCGAATCGCGGGGTGCGCCGATGCGGATGACGGCGTCGAAGCCATCGCCGACGACGTCGGCCAGCGCGTCGGAAAAGTCCAGATCGAGCGCGATGGCGGGGTGCTGCCGGGAAAATTCGGCCAGCGCGGGCAGGAACAGGGCGCCCAGTTCCGGCAAGCCCAGGCGCAGACGGCCGCGCGGCACCCGATGGCCCGCCAGCTCCTCCTGGGCCGCCTGCATTTCTGCCAGGATGGTCTCGCTGCGCGCGAGGAAGAGCTTGCCCTCCGCTGTCAGGCTCAGCTGGCGGGTGCTGCGCTGGAACAGGCGCGCGCCCAGCCGTTGCTCCAGACGCGCCAGGCTCTTGCTGACGGCCGACGGCGAAATGCCGGCCTGGCGCGCGGCGGCAACAAAGCTGCCCGCCTGCGCCAGTTGCACGAACAGGGCCACGCCGGAAAGGTTGTCGACATCTTGGTTTTGCATGATTCATGACAGTTTGGTCAGGTGTGAAACGCATTGAAGCATATTTTTCTTTGTCGCGTGGCTGCTTACCATGGGCTTTTATCTGCAGGGGTAGGCAATGAAGATGATCGGTTTCAACAAGGGCAGCAGTGTGGACGAGCAAGGGAGCCTGTTCGACATGGAGGGGGCGATGCCCGTGCCCGGTCCGCGCGAGGTGCTGGTGCAAGTGCGCGCCGTGGGCGTCAATCCGCTCGACACCAAGGTGCGCGCGGGGCTTGTGAAAGTGCCGGAGCGTGTCGCGACCCTGGGCTGGGATGCGGCCGGCATCGTGCATGCTGTCGGCAGCGAGGTCACCCTGTTCGCGCCGGGACAGGCCGTGTATTACGCAGGCTCCTTCGACCGCGCGGGCGCGAACGCCGAATACCACCTGGTCGACGAGCGCATCGCCGCGCGCATGCCGGCGACCCTGGATTATGCGCAGGCGGCCAGCGTGCCATTGGCGGCGCTGACGGCGTGGCAACTGCTGTTCGAGCGCTTTGTCATCACGCCCGGCGACCGGCAGCCACGGGGCAGCCTGCTGGTGCTGGGCGGCGCGGGCGGCGTCGGTTCGCTGCTGATCCAGCTGGCGCGCCAGTTGACGGGGTTGACCGTGATCGCCACCGCCTCGCGCGGCGACAGCGCGGATTGGTGCGGGGCCATGGGCGCGCATCACGTGATCGACCATCGCCAGCCTTTGCCGGCGCAGGTGGCGGCATTGAACGTAGCGCCGGTACGCCACATCGCCGCCCTGTCGCACACGGCGCAGCATGTCGCGGAACTGCTGGAGCTGATCGCGCCGCATGGCAAGCTGGCCGTCATCGACGACCACGATGTATTTGATGCGGCGCCGCTGAAGGGCAAGAGCATTTCCCTGCACTGGGAAATGGTGTTTACGCGGCCGTTGTACGCCACCGGCGATATGCAGGAACAGCAGCGCATCCTGACCCGCGTGGCGGGCCTGCTGGACGAGGGCGTGCTGCGCCATACGCTGCGGCAGCGTTTGTCGCCGATGGATGCGGCCACCCTGCGGCGCGCGCATGCGCTGCTGGAGCGGGGCGGGCAGCCGGGCAAGATCGTCGTCAGCGCGGTGTAGCGCTTACACGAACAGTTCGTGCCGCGCGCTCTGGCTGATGGCGATGGTGGCCGGGTGGCTCAAACGCCGTTCCGTGGTGATCGCGTAGACTTGCTCGACCAGGCTGTCGACCCGGCCCAGCGCTACCACGGCGTACTGTTCGCACACCTGGGGCGCGATCACGGTGGGCGCGAAGAACAGGCCGGCGCCGGACTGGCCGAAGGCCTTCATCATGGCGCTGTCGTCGAACTCGCCGACGATGCGCGGGTGCAGATGGTGATCCCCCAGCCACTGCAGCAAGCGCCCGTAAATGGCGAAGTCTTCACCGGGCAGCAGCAGCGGCGCGCCATCCAGGCATTGCGGGAAGCCTCCGGTCAACGTGGCGGCCAGGGTTGGCGTGCCGAACAGTGTCATGCCGCTTTCGCCCAGCAAATGGTTAAAACCGCGCACGCTCAAATGGGCCGGCATGGGGCGGTCCGCCATGATCAGGTCCAGCCGGTGCACGGCCAGGTCCGCCAGCAGGCTGGCCAGCCGCCCTTCGCGGCAAATGATGCGCAGCGGTTCGGCCAGGCCCAGCGCGGGCGCGACCAGGCGGCAAGCGATCAGTTTCGAGACGGAATCGGCGCAGCCCACGCGGAACGTGGTCGTTGCCGTGCGCGACTGGTCGCGCACGATTTCCAGCAATGCATCGCCCGTGTTGAAAATGCTTTCGGCATGGCTGAGGATGCGCCTGCCCGTGTCCGTCAATTCCAGCTGGCGCCCGCTGCGGCGGAACAATTCCACGCCCAGCGTGTCGGCAAACTCGCTGAGCTGCCCGGAAATCGATTGCGGCGTCAGGTGCAGTTGCTCGGCCGCGCGCGCGATGCTGCCCGTCTTGGCCACCATCCAGAAATAGCGCAAGTGCTTGAAGTTAAGTGTCGACATGATCTTCCCGGAAATTAATGCATCGAATTTTCCGATGTATTTGTAAATTATATTCGATTTGTTCGATGTTTATATTCGGACTATGATGGCTGCTCAATTCATGCAAGGAGAGTGCCATGGGCATCAGGATACACACAGACAGTTGCGGAGGCCGCCGATGAACGGCCTGGAAAGCATTGCGACGGCACCCATGTGGGCCGGCTTCATCGCCTTTGTCCTGGTGATGCTGGCGCTGGACCTGTTCGTCTTCGGCGGCAACAAGGCGCACAAGGTGGGCGTCAAGGAAGCGGCGACGTGGTCGCTCGTGTGGGTCAGCCTGGCCCTGCTGTTCAACGGTGGCCTGTGGTGGTATCTGAACGGCACGGCCGGTCCCGAGATCGCCAACCAGAAGGCGCTGGAATTTTTCTCCGGCTACCTGATCGAGAAAGCGCTGTCGGTCGATAACGTGTTCGTCTTCCTGTTGATCTTCAGCGCCTTCCAGGTGCCGATCCAGTACCAGCGCCGCGTGTTGATTTATGGCGTGCTGGGCGCGATCGTCATGCGTGCCGTGATGATCATGGCCGGTGCCTGGGTGGTAAGCGAGTTCAGCTGGGTCCTGTATCTGTTTGGCGCCTTCCTGTTAATCACCGGCATGCGCATGCTGGTAGCGGCCGATGCGGAACCGGACGTGGCGAACAATCCCGTGCTGCGCTTTGCCCGCCGCCACTTGCGGGTAGCAGACGGCGACCATGGCGAGCGTTTCTTCGTGACAAAAGGTGGCTTGCGCTATGTCACGCCGCTGTTCCTGGTGCTGATCCTGATCGAGGTGACGGACCTGGTGTTCGCGGTCGATTCGATCCCGGCGATCTTCGCCATCACGACGGACCCGTTCATCGTCTTCACGTCGAACCTGTTCGCCATCATGGGCTTGCGTGCCCTGTACTTCCTGCTGGTGGATGTGGCTGACCGCTTCCACATGCTCAAGTATGGCCTGGCGATGGTGCTGGTGTTCATCGGCGCCAAGATGCTGATCATGCCGTGGTACCACATGCCGGTGGAAGCTTCGTTGCTGGTGGTGGCCGTGCTGATCGTATCGAGCTGCGTGGCGAGCGTGTTCATCACCCGCAGCGACAAGAAATAAACAGCGAATTTAACAGCGATATGGCGCGCCCCGCATGGCGGTGGCGCGCTGTTTAAACTCACAATGGAAGAGAAACTATGCGTACCTATGAAATGAACAGTCCCCAGGCAGCGGGACGTATTTTGGCCCTGATGATGGTAGTCGACGGCAACCTGGCCAGCGCCGAGCTGCAAGCCATGCACCGCAGCAAGATTCTCGAGCATATCGACCTGGCGCCAGCCGCTTTTCAACAGCTGCTGCAAGACTTGTGCGACGACATGCTGACGTCGACCGTGCATGGCGCCGTGCAGCTGGCCAATGGCGTGATCGACAGCCTGCTCGATGAAATCGATGACCCGGATCTGCGCCGCAAGCTGCTGCAAGCCATGTGGAAGATCGCCGATGCGGACGACTGGCTGGCCGATGGCGAAGCCGTGTTGCTGGCCCGTGCCAGCGCGGCATGGTCGGCGGAAACGAACTTCCGCGCACATGCCGCCTGAGGCACATCAAACCGCCTTGTGCCCCATGGCAATGACGGCGGCGCCGGCCAGGGCCAGGCCCACGCCGGCGATGTCGGTCCAGGCGGGCGTGACGCCGTCCACCAGCCACAGCCATCCCAGGGCCGTGGCGATATAGATGGCGCCATACGTGGCATACACCCGGCCGCTGGCGGCTGGATGCAGGGTCAGCAGCCACACGAAGATCAAGAGGCTGATGGCGGCCGGCAACAGCAGCCAGGCGCTACCCTTGTTGCTGAGCCACAGCATGGGCAGGTAGCAGCCCAGCAGTTCAGCCACGGCCGTGACGGTAAACAGCCCGAAAGTGCGGGCAAGACTGGTCCATTCGATGGCGTCGCTCATGGCATTCCTGTGATGTGCTCAAGGCGCCATTGTAGCCTCCGGGCGGCGCCGTCCCTGCTATGATCGGGTTCGGATACCGGAGGAAACACCATGACGACGACCCCAGCGCCGCGCGACTTGCTGCAAGCCATGTTTCAGGCCGCCATCGAAGCGGCGCAGCCGTCGCATTGCATACCGCCCCATCTGCCGCCCGCGCCCAAGGGGCGCCTGATCGTCATCGGCGCCGGCAAGGCGTCGGCCGCCATGGCGCAAGCCGTGGAACGGCACTGGCCGGGGCCGCTGTCCGGGCTGGTCGTCACGCGCTACGGTTACGCTGTGCCGTGCGAGCGCATCGAAATCGTCGAAGCCTCGCACCCCGTGCCTGACGCTGCCGGCATGCAGGCAGCGCAGCGCATGCTGGACCTGGTCGCCAACTTGCAGGCTGACGATACCGTGCTGTGTCTGATTTCGGGCGGCGGCTCTTCCCTGCTGGCTTTGCCGCTGGAGGGCATCAGCCTGGAAGACAAGCAAGCCTTGAACCGCGCATTGCTGGCCTCGGGTGCCACCATCGGCGAAATGAATTGCGTGCGCCGCCATTTGTCTGCCATCAAGGGAGGCCGGCTGGCGGCCGCCTGCCATCCGGCGCAAGTCGTCACTTTGGCCATTTCCGACGTGCCCGGCGACAAGCTCGGCGATATCGCTTCCGGCCCCACGGTGGGCGACGCCACCACCTGCGAGGATGCGCTGGCCATCGTGCGCCGCTATGGCATGGATTTGCCGGACAGCGTACGCGCGGCGCTGGAAAGCGGGCGCGGCGAATCGGTCAAGCCTGATGACCCGCGCCTGGCGCGCACGCGCACGACCCTGATCGCTACGCCGCAGATGGCCCTGGAAGCAGCGGCGGCTGTGGCGCGCGCGGCCGGTGTCACGCCATATATATTAGGTGACAGCCTGGAAGGCGAGGCGCGCGACGTGGGGAAAGTCATGGCCGGCATCGCGCTGCAAACGGCTTTGCGGGGTCAGCCGTTTCCCGCCCCGTGCGTGCTGCTGTCGGGCGGCGAAACGACGGTCACCGTGCGCGGCAAAGGCCGCGGCGGGCGCAATGTAGAATTTTTGCTGGCGCTGGGCATCGCGCTGGAAGGCCAGCAAGGCATCCACGCGCTGGCCGGCGACACGGATGGCGTCGACGGCCAGGAAGACATCGCCGGCGCGGTCCTGGCGCCGGACACCCTGCAGCGCGCCTGGGCGCTGGGCATCAAGCCGCGCGACAGCCTCGACAATAACGATGGTCACGGCTTCTTCCAGGCGCTGGGAGACAGTGTGATCACGGGCCCGACCTTGACGAACGTCAATGATTTTCGGGCCATCTTGATTACCTGATTACTGGAAATTTTCCAGCACTATTTTCCCTTTTGCCGTGTTGCTTTCCAATAAGGCATGCGCGCGCTTCAAATTCGCCGCATTGATCGTGCCGAAGCGCTCGGCCAGGGTGGTCTTGATGACGCCCGCGTCCACCAGTTGCGCCAGTTCTTCCAGCAAAGCGTGCTGCTGGAGCATGTCGGCCGTCTGGAACAGTGAGCGGGTAAACATCAGTTCCCAGTGCAGCGATACGCTCTTGCCCTTGAACTTGCGCACGTCGATATGCTCGGGGTCGTCGATCAGGGCGAACTTGCCTTGCGGCGCGATCAATTCCACGATCTGGTCGAAATGCTTGTCGGTCTGGTTCAGGCTGATCACATAATCGACGGGCGGCAAGCCCAGGCGCGTGATTTCCTCCGCCAGCGGCAAGCCGTGGTCGATCACGTGGTGGGCGCCCAGTTCCCTGACCCAGTCGGCCGTTTCCGTGCGCGATGCCGTGCCGATGATGGTGACGCCCGTCAACTGCCGCGCCAGCTGCACCAGTACGGAGCCGACACCGCCCGCCGCGCCGATCACCAGCAGCGACTTGCCGGTGAGACTCTTGTCGCGGCTGATCTGCAGGCGGTCGAACAGCAATTCCCAGGCCGTAATCGCCGTGAGGGGCAGGGCGGCAGCGGGAGCAAAGTCCAGGCTGGCCGGCATGTGGCCGACGATGCGCTCGTCGACCAGCTGGAATTCGCTGTTGCTGCCGGGGCGGTTGATGGCGCCCGCGTACCAGACCTTGTCGCCCACCTGGAACAGGGTGACGTCGGGGCCGACGGCGACGACGACGCCTGCTGCATCCCAGCCCAGCACTTCCGGCTGGCCGTCCTTGGGGGCGCGGTTCTTGCGCACCTTGGCGTCGACGGGGTTGACGGAGATAGCCTTCACGGCGACGAGAAGGTCGCGCCCCGTGGCGACGGGCGTGGGCAGTTCGATGTCGAGCAGGGCGAGCGCATCCGTGATGGGCAGGCTGTGGTGGTAGGCGATGGCTTTCATATGCTTCCTCGTTGAGTGGATACCGTATGATGGTGGCAATGCCTGCCTGGAAACAGGGGGTGCGCACCGAAACACTTTCAAAGGAATGCTGAAAATTGCTGCGATTCGATGACTTGCAGGTATTTGTGCGCACGGCCGACCGGGGCAGCTTATCGGCGGCCGCGCGCGAGATCGGCATCTCGCCCGCGCTGGCCAGCGCTGCCGTCAAGCGCCTGGAACGAGAGCTGGGCTTGCGTCTGCTGGCCCGCACGACCCGTTCGCTGAGTCTGACGCCGGAAGGCACGCAATACCTCGAGCACGCGCGGGAAGCCTTGCGCCTGCTGCGCGCAGGCCATGATGCGCTGCTGGCCGGCAAGGACAGTTTCGGCGGAACCTTGAAAATTGCCATGCCTTCCGACTTGGGCCGCAACCTCATGCTGGGCTGGCTGGATGAATTCCAGTCGCGCCATCCCAAG
The DNA here is from genome assembly GCF_051380775.1 of Janthinobacterium pasteuri. NCBI lineage: Bacteria > Pseudomonadati > Pseudomonadota > Betaproteobacteria > Burkholderiales > Oxalobacteraceae > Janthinobacterium > Janthinobacterium pasteuri. The sequence continues at coordinate 84,153 of NZ_JBNYXS010000022.1, forward strand.
CTGCAATACCAGCTCAGCGTCAGCGACCGCGTGGCCGACATGGTGCGCCAGCAAGTGGACATTGCCTTGCGTTACGGCCAACAGGACGATTCGTCCATGATCGCCATGCCGATTGCGCCCGCCAACGACCGCGTGCTGGTGGCCTCGCCCGAGTACCTGCGCGCGCATGGCCCCCTGCTGTCGCTGGATGACTTGTCGCAGCGCAATTGCCTGCGCTTCGCGCTGGAAGACGGCTTGCATGACCGCTGGACTTTTTACCGCCTGCCGCAGCGCGAGCAAGTCACCGTGCCAGTGAGCGGCAACCGCAGTGCCGACGACGCCGAGCTGGTGCGGCGCTGGGCCGTGGCGGGCCTGGGCATCGCCTACAAATCGCGGCTCGACGTTGCTGGTGACGTCGCGGCGGGCCGCCTGCACGTGCTGCTGCCCGACGTGGCGGGCGAAGCGACGCCTCTGCACCTGGTGTGCACGCACCGGGCTCAAGTGACGCCACTGGTGCTGCAGCTGCGCGATTTCCTGCGCGACAAGTGTGCGGAGTTGGCATAACAGCACTATTGATTACAACTCGTTGCAAATGGCAATCATGCACAGGTCAACCTGGGCGTACCCTCAAACATTCTGCATGAAACCGCCTGAAGGATTGCCATGACCCCCCACCGACTGCTGCCGACGACCTTGATTTCCCTGCTGTTGCTGGCCGGCTGTGCCGCGACGGCGCCGCCGGCCGCACAGCACGCCGTCGCTGCGCCCGATAACGCCGCGCAAGGCATTGCCATGCTCGAGCGCGTCAGCTGGGGCGTGAACGGCGGCAGCGTACGCCAGTTGCAGGCGCAAGGCTGGAACGCTTACCTGCAGGCGCAGTTGCACCCAGGAAAAACGACCTTGCCGCCTGCCGTCCAGGCGCAGATCGACGCCATGAGCATCAGCCAGGTGCCGCTCGATCAACTCGTCATGTCCGTGGAGCAAAAGCGCAAGGACTCGGCCGGCGTCATGGACGACATGGCGAAGCAGCAGGCGCAAAAGGATTACCAGCAGGAACTCAACCGCCTGGCGCGCGAAGCGGCCACGCGTTCGCTGCTGCTGGACGTGTATTCGCCCAACCAGCTGCAGCAGCAGCTGAGCTGGTTCTGGCTCAACCATTTCAGCGTGCACCAGGGCAAGCACAACTTGCGCGCCATGGTGGGCGATTACGAGGCGAACGCCATCGCGCCGCATGCTCTGGGGAAATTTCGCGATTTGCTGGGTGCTACCGTCCATCATCCGGCCATGCTGCGCTACCTGGACAATGAGGCCAATGCCGTCAAGCGCATCAACGAAAACTATGCACGCGAGCTGATGGAGCTGCATACGCTGGGCGTCAACGGCGGCTACAGCCAGGCTGACGTGCAGGAACTGGCGCGCATCCTGACCGGCGTGGGCGTCAACCTGGGGCCGGATACGCCGAAAGTCAGGCCGGCGCTGCAGTCGCAATATGTGCGCCGGGGCTTGTTCGAATTCAATCCGAACCGCCACGATTATGGCGATAAGCAATTTCTCGGGCAAACGGTGAAGGGCAGGGGACTGGCCGAGCTCGATGAAGCGCTGGACCGCCTCAGCCGTAGCCCAGCCACCGCGCATTTCATCAGCGGCAAGCTGGCCCAGTATTTCGTCGGTGACAATCCGCCCGAGCCGCTGGTCGCACGCATGGCCGCCACCTTCCAGCACAGCGATGGCATGATCGCCGACGTGCTGCAGACCATGTTCAGCAGCCCGGAATTCAGGCAATCGCTGGGCAAGAAATTCAAGGACCCCATGCATTATGTGGTGTCAGCCGTGCGCCTCAGCTATGACGACAAGCCCATCCTGAACGCGGGTCCCATGCTGAACTGGCTTTCGCGCATGGGCCAGCCCCTGTACGGGCGCCAGACGCCGGACGGCTACCCATTGACGGATGCGTCCTGGGCCAGCCCCGGGCAGATGACGACGCGCTTCGATATCGCCCGCACCATCGGCTCGGGCAGCGCTGGCCTGTTCAAGACGGATGGCCTGCAGCCGCAGGAAAAGGTGGCGTTTCCCCAGCTGGCCAGCGCCCTGTATTACCAGTCGCTGCAGCCAAGCTTGAGCCCGGCCACGCGCCAGGCGCTGGAGCAGGCCGCCTCGCCGCAGGAGTGGAACACGTTTTTGCTCTCTTCGCCAGAAATGATGCATCGCTAAGTTGACACTGAAGGAATCGCCATGAATCGTCGTGACCTGTTGAAAGCCCTGGCCGCCGCGCCCCTGTTGTCGCATGCGGGCAGCTTGCTGGCCGCGCCCGCCACGAATGCCCGGCTGTTGTTCGTCTTTTTGCGCGGCGGCTATGACGCCAACAATCTGCTGGTGCCGGTCGGCAGCGATTTTTACTATGCATCGCGGCCGAATATCGCCATAGCGAAACCTGGTGCGGACAACGGTGCGCTGGCCCTGAATAGCGACTGGGCCTTGCATCCGGCCTTGCGCGAGACCATCTACCCCATGTTCAACGGCGGCGAGGCGGCCTTCATTCCATTCGCAGGCACGACGGATTTGACGCGCAGCCATTTCGAGACGCAGGACAGCATCGAATTGGGGCAGGACATCGGCGGGCGCCGCGATTTCCGCTCGGGCTTTTTGAACCGGCTGGCGCAAAGCCTGAATGCCAATCAGGGCAACCACGCCATTTCCTTCACGGACCAGCTGCCCCTGATTTTTCAGGGCGGCGTGCAAGTGCCGAACATGGGGCTGCGCTCCGTCGGCAAGTCCGGTATTGATGCGCGTCAAAGCCAGGTCATCGCCGCCATGTACAAGGGCACGCCTCTGCAGCAACCCGTCAGCGCGGGCTTTGCCGTGCGCGACGATGTAACGAAGGAATTGACGGGAGAGATGCAGGCGGCCAACCGCAACGCCATCAGTACCAAGGGTTTTGAACTGGAAGCGCAGCGCATCGCCCGCTTGATGAAGGACAAGTACAACATCGGCTTCGTCGACGTGGGTGGCTGGGATACGCATGTGGGGCAGGGCGGTGCCAACGGCTACCTGGCGGGTCGCTTCGATGAACTGGGGCGTGGCCTGACCGCGTTTTCTCAGGAAATGGGCAGCGAGTGGCGCAATACCGTCGTGGTGGTGGTCAGCGAATTTGGCCGCACCTTCCGCGAAAACGGCAACCGCGGCACGGACCACGGCCACGGCAGCGTGTTCTGGGTGCTGGGTGGCGGGATCAAGGGCAAGCAGGTGGCGGGCGAGCAGGTGGCGATTTCGCAGGCGAACCTGTTCCAGAACCGCGACATGCCCGTGCTGAATGAATATCGCGCCGTGCTGGGCGGCTTGCTGCGCCGCACCTTCGGCTTGACGCCGGCGCAACTCGATCACGTGTTTGCCGGCGTCAAACCGGTGGAGCTGGGACTCGTTTAAATTGCCATGCCGCCGTGTTACGCTACGCCTGCGCAACTGGCGCGTAGCAAATACTGGCGGCCTGTGGCGTCGCGCACGAATGGAGTGGCATGAACGATACCCAGCGCGACATCGTCAGCGCAGGCTTTTCCCTGGCCTTGATCGCCGTGACGGCCTTCGTCATGCAGCGTTTCTTTTTGCCGCTCGTGTGGGCCGGCATCCTGTGCGTGGCCACCTGGCCACTGTATCTGCGCGTGCGCGCGGCCCTGGGCCAGCGCACCATCATCGCGGCGGCCGTGCTGACCCTGGCGTTCGCCTGCATCTTCATCATACCCGTGCTGTTCGGCGTGGCGCAGGCGGCGCGCGAAGTGCCCGTGCTGGCCAATTTCATCGTCCATGCGAATACCGACGGCTTGCCCGTGCCGGACTGGGTGGCGCACATTCCGCTGGCGGGCAGCGCCATCGGCGACTGGTGGCAAGCCACCCTGAGCCAGCCCCACGGCCTCAGTCACTTCTTTGCGGGCAGCGCCGTGGGCGGCTTTCATTCCGCGCGCGACATGCTGAAAATCCTCGGCGCGGACGTGTTCCACCGCCTGGTCGATTTCGGCCTGGCCTTCTTGTGCCTGTTTTTCTTTTATAAGGATGGCGAAGCGCTGACGCGCCAGATCACGGCCGTCGGCAGCCATTTCCTGCGCCCCGAACGCTGGGGCCGCTATGCGCAAAAAATTCCCACGGCCATACGCGCGACCGTCAACGGCCTGGTGCTGGTGGGCCTGGCCGAAGGCGTGCTGATCGGTATCGCCTACGCCATCGCCGGCTTGCCGTCACCGGCCCTGTGGGCGTTTGCCACCGGCATCCTGGCCATCATCCCGTTCGGCGCGCCGTTGGCTTACCTGTGCGCGGCCGCCTTGCTGATCTTCCAGGGCAATGTAGGCGCCGCCATCGGCGTAGCCGCGTGGGGCACCGTAGTGCTATTCGTGGCCGACCACTTCGTGCGCCCCGGCATGATCGGCAACGCCACCCGCTTGCCCTTCCTGGCCGTGCTGTTCGGTATTCTGGGTGGCGTGGAAACCCTGGGCCTCGTGGGCCTGTTCATCGGCCCCGTCGTGATGGTGTTGTTCGTAACCTTGTGGTACGAAGCGAATGTGTTTGACAAGGTGTCTCCAGTGAAAACACCTGCCAGCCCGGCCGCACCGGAACGCACACAGTAGTGAGGGGTCGGCCAGCGCTGTTGCCGCTGGCCGGTACTGAGGCGTTCCCGGCATGGCCGGGCCGAACACCTGGACCGCTACGCGGTTAAGGTGGACTTAATGCGCTTTAGATAATATTAAAAGCCAACGGCGCATCAGCAGCACTTCAACATAGCCCGGCTCGATGCCCGTACCGCACTCGATCAAGGGATTGACGGTGTAGTAGCGCTTGCGGAAGTCGCGGCAGACGAGGATTTCGCGCTTGCCCATGCGGACGAGGAAAGAGCTTGGGGCGTATTCCAGGCCGAACCGTGAGCCAAAACCGCTATTCAATGTTGCCATGACAATTCCTTTGAGGGAGATGTGTTGAACGAGTCACCAGAATAGCATAACTACTGTATGAAAACACAGCTACTGTATGAATAAACAGTATTTTTTTACTGGTGTGGTTTTTTTGATCATCACCACGAACAGGAAAGTGAGCGCAGTTTGCAAGAGAAGAATGACATGGGCATGACCACGGGCTGGACCACGAAACTGCGCCGCTTCGTCGAGGCGCGTTTGTCGCCCGAGGGCGAACTGGGCCTGCACATGACGGTAGGCGTGGCCCTGATGCTGGTGGCCATCGTGGTGTTCCACGAGATTGCAGAGGCGGTGATGGGCATGGCCCAGATCACGGTGATCGACTTGCAGGTGGCGCAGTGGTTCAACCAGCATGCCGTGCCATGGATCACCCGTTGCCTGCTGGTCGTCACGCATCTGCATGGCGTGATCGGTGCCATCACCCTGGCGACCCTGCTGGGCTGGTATCTGCACCGCAAGGGCGCCACTTACTGGCTGTTTACCCTGGTCATTACCATGCCGGGCGTCATGTTTTTGAACCTGCTGCTAAAGTACATTTTTGTCCGTGCGCGGCCCAGTTTTGACGAGCCCATCTTGCAGACGGCCCTCAGCACCTACAGCTTTCCCAGTGGTCATACGGCCACCTCGACGGCCCTGTACGGCTTGCTGGCTGCCTACCTGATTTGCCAGACGGCGCCGGGTGCCTGGGGCAAGCGTATCGCCATCGCGCTGGGTGCTTTCCTGATGGCGGCGCTCGTGGGTTTCAGCCGCATCTACCTGGGCGCGCATTATTTGAGCGATGTGCTGGCGGCCATGGCGGAAAGCTATGGCTGGCTGGCTATCTGCATCGCCGGCGTGTCGACCTTGCGCCGCCGCCGGCATATCCGGCAAACCAAATAAGGGGAATGATCCTGAGTAAAATTGCAGTCATCATCAACGGGGGCGCGGGCTGTGGCTATGCGCCCGACTGGGCGCAGCAACTCGAAGCACAGTTCCTGGCCGTGGGGCTCGACGCCGCCATCACCCTGGCACAAAGCGGGGACGAAATGATTGCCACGGCCGAGCAGGCCCTGCGCGATGGCGCGCCTATCGTCGTGGCCGGTGGCGGCGACGGCACCATCAATGCCGTGGCATCCGTCGTCGTGGGCAGCGGCACGCCGTTTGGCGTCTTGCCGCTGGGTACCCTGAACCATTTCGCCAAGGATTTGAATATTCCTTTGGCGCTCGATGCGGCCATCGCCAATGTGGCGCAGGGCGTGCTGCACCAGGTCGACGTGGGCGAAGTGAATGGCCGCATCTTCCTGAACAATTCCAGTCTGGGCCTGTATCCCGATATCGTGCGCGACCGCGAAAAGCAGCAGCGCCGGCTGGGGCGGGGCAAGTGGCTGGCGTTCAGCTGGGCCCTGGTGGCCGCCTTGCGCCGCTATCCGTTTCTCAGCGTGCAATTGAAACTCAACGATGCCGTGCATGCGCGGCGCACGCCGTTTGTGTTCATCGGCAATAACGAGTACCTGATGGAAGGCTTGAATATCGGCGAGCGCGAACGGCTCGATGGCGGCCAGCTGAGCCTGTACGTGGCGCAGCGTCCGGGACGCCTGGGCTTGCTGAAGCTGGCCTTGCACGCGCTGTTCGGCAAGTTGTCGCAGGCCAAGGATTTCGATATGCTGACGGCCAATGACCTGGAAATCGCCACGCAACATCGCCGCCTGCGCGTGGCCACCGATGGCGAAGTGACCATCATGAATACGCCGCTGCGCTACCGCATCCGCCCTTCCGCGCTGGCAGTGCTGGTGCCTGCCCCGCCTCCAGCGCCGGAGTAAGGCCATGCGTACCCTCGTACATTTATCCGATTTGCATTTTGGCAGGGTCGATGCGGCCCTGCTGGCGCCCTTGCGCGCGCTGGTCGAGCGCCTGGAGCCGGATGTGGTGGTGGTCTCGGGCGACCTGACGCAGCGCGCCCGCAGCGCCGAATTCCAGCAGGCGCGAGCCTTTCTCGACAGCTTGCCGGGGCCGCAGATCGTGGTGCCGGGCAACCATGACGTGCCGCTGTATAACGTTTTTTCCCGCTTCCTGACGCCGCTGGTGAAATACCGGCGCCATGTGACGCAGGACCTGTCGCCCGAATATGTGGACGAGGAAATCGCCGTGCTGGGCATCAATACGGCCCGCTCCCTGACGTTCAAGGATGGCCGCATCAGCCACGAGCAGATCGATGTCCTGCGCGAACGCCTGGGCCGTTTGCCGCCCGGTTTGACGCGCATCATCGTCACGCACCATCCATTTGACTTGCCCGAGCACTTCGACAACGATGACCTGGTCGACCGCGCGCCGCTGGCGCTGCAAATGTTTTCCGAATGTGGTGTGGACTTGTTGTTGGCCGGCCATCTGCACGCCAGCCATGCGGGCGACACCTCGGCGCGCTACAAGATCGACGGCTACGCCGCCCTGATGGTGCAGGCGGGCACGGCCACGTCCACGCGGGGCAGGGGCGAATCGAACTCGTTCAATGTCATCCGCATCGAAGACAGCTGCATCAGAGTCGAGCGCTACAGCTGGAACGAGGAGCATGCCGACTTTGAAAAAGTCAGCACGGAAGCGTTCGAGCGCGAAGGCGGGGTATGGGCCAGCTTGCGGCCGCTGTAGGTCGGATTAGCGGGGCGAAGCCACGCGTCATCCGACGCTATTGTTGGCTTTGGTCATAGCTGTGGTAATGTCGGATTACGCTGCGCTAATCCGACCTGCGCCGACCTGCCGGGGCACACTTCTGTGCCTTATAGCCAATAATTCATGAAGCGCGCCGCCCACTCCTTCATGCGGTCCGAGAGGGGTCGCGTTTCCCATTTCGCTTTGGTGATCTCTTCCGAGTCGCGCAAGTCTTCCTGGAAAGCGTTTTCCATTTCCCGGCCGAAACTGTCGCCCAGCACGATCACGTTCAGTTCGCTGTTATGCAGGAAGCTGCGCATGTCGATGTTGGTCGAGCCTACGGTCGACCAGGCGCCGTCGATGACGGCCGTCTTGGCGTGCAGCACGGCCAGTTTCAAGTGGAAGATGCGGATGCCGCCGGCCAGCAGCTGGTCGTACAGCGCGTGTCCCGCATGGAACACCAGGCCGCTGTCGGACACGCCGGGCAGCACCACGGTGACATCCACGCCCCGCTTGGCGGCTGCAACCAGCGCGTCGACCGTCTGCTGGTCGGGCACGAAATAGGCGGACGTGATGTGGATGGATTTTTTCGCTTCCTGGATGGCTAAAATATACGCCTTGTAGATTTCAAAGCCGCCGTCCGGCTCGCTTGCCACCACGCGCACCAGCTTGTCGCCCACTTCGGACAGCGCGGGGAAATAATTGGCGTCCGGCAAGTCGGCCTGATCTTGCTGGGCCCAGGTGCGGATGAATAGCCACTGGAAAGCGGCCACGGCCGGGCCTTCCACTTTCACGTGCGTATCGCGCCAGCCCACGTCTTTCTTGTCGGTGGGTTTCGATTTCGAACGGAACAGCGAGCTTTTCGCATAGGTATCGCTGATATTAATGCCGCCCGTAAACGCCATCTTGCCGTCGACAATCAGCACCTTGCGGTGGTCGCGGTTGTTGATCTTCCAGTCGTCGCCCTTCAGCTTGGCCGGATTGACGGGGTTGAAGGCCACCAGGTGAATGCCGGCCGCGCGCATGCGGTCAAAAAACGCTTGCGGCACGCCCAGGGTGCCCACGCTGTCGTAGATGACGTTCACTGTCACGCCCGCCTTCTGCTTTTCGATGAGCATGTCGGCAAACTTCAGGCCCAGCGGATCCTGGTCGAAGATATACGTTTCCAGGTTGATGCTGTTCTTCGCTTCGCTGATGGCCTGGAACATGGCGGCCATGGTTTGCGGGCCGTCAAACAGCAGGGTCACCTTGTTGCCCTTGATCAAAGGCACGCCCGTGGCCGCCTCTTCCAGCGCGGCCTGGGCCTTCAAGTCCATGCCGGACTTGGCCCAGCGCTTGTTGAGCAGGGCGGCCCGGCTGTTGACGTTCAGCAAGGCGCCCTTGCCCGTGATCACATTCGGCTTGGCCACTGGTTCGAGGGTGGTGTTGAGATTCTTGACATCGGGCAGCGAGGCGCATGCAGCCAGGGTCCAGCACAGCAGCAGGGCGGTGAGACAGGGTTGCATGCGTCTGGCGGTCATTTTTGAGCCTTGGTCGTAGGTGACAGGTTTGCCGAATCATCGGCCAGTGCCAGCGGTGGCGGGTTTTTCGAGCCGAAGAAGAAGACGATGGGCGAGCGCAGGAAGCGCTTGCCCAGAATCTTCAACAATTGCATGCCGTGCTTGAAGCGCACCTGGCGCGAACGCAGGGCTACCCACAGGGCCAAACCAAAGCTGACCAGCAGGTTGGCCGTGCCGATGGCGAAGATGCCCGACAGCGACTTGACGGCCAGTTGCCAGCTCATGTTGTGGTCGAGTCCCACCAGCGCGGTCGCAAAGTTGGCGGCCGAGAAGGTGATGTGGCGGATATCGATCGGCAAGCCGATCAAAAAACCCAGGGTGCCGATGGTGCCCAACAGGATACCGAAATAGAAATTCCCCATCAGGCCGCCCAGGTTGTTTTCCAGGTACAAGCCCAGCCGTTGCAAGCGATCCTGGCCGATCACGCGGCCCAGGCCGCGCAATTGCGCGATGCGCTGCGCCCAGCGCGTGTACAGCGCCTGGTTGTCATAGTAGCCCGAAATCAGGCCGGCCACGAACAGGCACACGCCGGCGATCATGGCGTAGAAGATGGCGGGGCTGCCGATGGGGTCGATATCGTGCAGCAGATGCATGGCTTTTTCCGGCGACACCAGGTGGTGGCCCGTGATTGCCTTGTAGCCCAGCGCGATCAGCCAGGCCGTGGGAATGGCCGTGGCCAGGTTGCCCAGCACGGCCATGTTTTGCGTGCGGAAAACCTTGTTGATCAGTTCGGCCATGCTGTCGAGGTCGATATTTCGTCCATCCTTGCTGTGCAGGCCGGCGGCGATGCGCGAGGCCGTCATTGCCGGCTGCTTGGTGGCCACCGTAAAGTGCAGCAAGTGGATGAACATGAAGCCGATCGAGTAATTCATGCTGAACATGAACGCTTCGACCAGCGGTGCCGAGCGCAAATACGACATCAGGATCTTGAACAGGGCCATGAAGCCGATGATGATGCCCGCGCCTGCGGACGAGAGGAACATGGCGCCCATCTCGCGCCGGCTTTCCGCGATGTAGTGTTCGCCCGTGCGGCTGGCGTTTTCCGTCACATTGCGTGCCAGCAAGTTGATATTGTCGGAAAACAGGTCGCTGACCTTGTACTTGTGGTTGTGCGCGCGTATCAGTTCCAGCGCCAGCGCGACGGCGCCTGCGCGGCGGCGGCTGACGGGCTGGGGGTGCAGCAAGTCTTGCGTGGCGTCTACCGTGATGGCAGCGATGTCCACGTTGTTGGATGCGGGCAGCTCGCCGCTCGTGTCGACCAGGAACAGCAGCTTGCGCAGGCGATCGATGCTTTGCGCCAGCGCCACCAATAAATACGTGAGGGCAATGCTGGTGCCCTGGTACAGCGCCTTCTTGCGGATCTTGGCGATAACGGCATCGCACTGGTCCAGCATCACCAGCAAATGGCGCGCGTCCTCGATGTGCTCGATATTGCCGTGCAACAGATTCGCGTAGGCGTCCAGGTAGGCGTTCACTTCCGTGTTCTGCACCATGAACGGCGACTGGAACACTTCAATTTCGTTGTGGAAACGCGTCAGTTCCGGTTCCAGGCCCATGGCGCAGACGCGGTAGGACAGGGTGCGGATGGCGTCGAGCAGGCCTGGCAGCATGATATTGCCATCGCCGACGGCCAGTTCGATAGCGTCGCTGGTGAGCACGTCGAACAGTTCCAGCCAGTCCATGGCGGGCACGTTGCTGATCCACAAATAATCGGTCTTCAGGTACAGCACCTGGTCGAGCGCGTCGTTCAGGTACTCGTCGCCCAGGGCGGGTGGCAGCATGCGGTAGGCGATGCGGCGTTTCAATTCGGTGAAAAAACCGCTGTTCGACAGCACGCCGATGTCTGTGTACAGGCTTGCGTGGCGGCGCGCGGCCAGCACGCGCAGCACGTATTCGTGCAGGGCGCGCGCTTGCGCGGGGTTACCTTTGAGAAGCTGGCGCAGGGTGCGCACGTTGGCGATCGCGGTAGCGCTGTCGTGGGGGCGCTTGGGACGCAGTGAGTTGAATAATTCCACCAGCAAGTCGATATTGCTGGAGTTCGGGTCAATGCGTTCGAGGATAGCTAGCATGCAGAAAAAACGGGCGAGCCGCTGTCGGTAAAACCAGTAGTGTACCGCCTGCTTCAAATCGCGCAACGTTCGCCACCGAACATTGCTTTACAGCAGGGCCTGCTATTCACCTCATTTTGCCGCAGATTGCCATGAATCATGGTCATTCTTGCGTGTTGTCAGTGCACGACGCATTTCCCGGGGCTAAGCTGAAGTTTCTGTTGTACAACGCACGGATGGCTGGACAAAAAGCGAGGATAAGGTAACACTAAGATCAGACATACAGCGCATGTCCTGATCAATACCGGGAAGTTTCACCCACGTGACCGAGATATTTATCATGAAGACCTTGTATTTTGCGCTTGCTGTGACAGGGATGGGGCCATTTGCGCTGGGCGCTGCGGCCCAGGCCGCCGATGGCGCGGGCAGTGCCGCATCCACTAACGTTGCCGTGTATGGCGTGCTTGACGCGGCTATCGTTGCCGAACGGGGCTGTGCCGCCAATTGTGCCGGCAGCAAGGTGTCCGGCGGCGTGGCGTCCGGCTCGCGCCTGGGGTTGCAGGGCCGCGAAGCCTTGGGCAATGACGTGTCCGCCGTATTTACCCTGGAAGCGGGCGTGCAAAACGACACGGGCCAGTCGGAAGACGGCCGTCTGTTCGGCCGCCAGGCTTACGTGGGCCTGGACAGCCGCCTGGGCGCGCTGACTCTGGGGCGCCAGTACAACCTGCAATACCTGACGCTCACCGACGTGGCCGACCCGTTCAAGGGCGGCATGGCTGGTAGTGCCAGCAACCTGGCCGGCTACAGCGTGAAACGCTACGACAATACCGTCAAATACGTGACGCCCGCCTTGCGCGGCGTGTCTGCCAGCGCCATTTACAGTTTTGGCGAGTCGCCATATAGCAGCGCCAACAACCGCGCGTATGGCGCCACGCTCGGCTATTCGGCCGGTGCCGTGAATCTCAGCGTGTCGCACCAGCGCAAGAATAACTTCATCCTCGCCAGCGGCACCTTGCCCGCCATCGACATGTCGTCGCGCAACACCCTGATCGCGGCCAATATCGACCTGAAAGTGGCCACCGCCTTTGCCGCCGTGGGCGTGAACAAGGGCTATGGCAGTTCGCCGTGGGACCCCAGCAATGCGTACAGCTCGCTGGCGCTGTCGATGTCGTCCTCGGATAGCCGCGACACCTTGCTGGGCGTGTCCGTGCCCGTGGGCGGCTTCAAGCTGCTGGCCTCGTACGTGCGCAAGGATGACCGCGACCTGGCCAACCGCGACGCCAGCCAGGTGGCTGTCGGCCTCACGTATTCGCTGTCAAAACGCAGCGATTTCTACGCGTCTTACGCGAAGATCCACAACAAGAACGGCGCCCGCTACACGGTGGGCAATGCCAGCGATGCTGGGCGCGGCGACGCGGCCTTCAATATGGGCTTTCGTCACGGCTTCTGAGCGGCAGCGGTTGATGGCGCAGGGCAGCTTGCCCCCAGCCACTTGCCGTTGCTCGTCACATTCACCTGTTCCGGCGTGCCACGCGCGCTGGTCGTCACCGCCAGCTGCATGCTGAAAGCCTGGTCGCCACTGAAGCGCACCTGGCCTTCGCCGCTCGATTTCGGGTTCGCGCAGGTGAACGATACATGCATGCCGCCCGCGATGTCGGTGTTCTTCGACTTGCAATCGCCGGGCTGGCCCGTGGGAATCTGCTTGCGCGCAGCCATTTCCGGCGTCACGCACGCCGTCACGCGCACGGCGCCATCGGCGCCCACGGTGGGCATGGCCATGCCACGGCTGGCGGCCATGCTTTCCAGCTGCTTGCGTTGATCGGGAGGAAGGTTGCCCAGTTGCTGCAGCACCATGGACATGGCGTTGTCGGTGGCGGCATCGGGCGACGCCATCTTGCTGTCGACTTGCCACAGGCCCGGCTTGATGGCGGTGGACGGCGAGGAGGCCTGGGCACCGGCTTGCACGCCGATGGCGGCGCAGGCCAGTAAACTCAGGCGTAGCAGGCAGTGGTTCATGTTGGCATCTCCAAAAAAAGCAGACCCCAGCATACTGCATGATAAGCGGGGCACGCTTGCCATTGTGTTACAAACTGTGATCGGGCTCGATGCGGCGCACGTCCACGCAGGCGATGCGGCGCTCGTCGGCCTCGACGATTTCATAACGTAAATCATCGAGCTCCAGCACTTCGCCCACGGCCGGCATGTTTTCAAAATGCGCCAGCAGGAAGCCTGCCAGCGAGTTGTACTCGCCATCTTCGCTGACCAAGGACTCCGTTTCGAACACTTGCTCCAGGTAATGCAGGTCGGTGGCGCCATCGATGCGCCAGTGGCCTGGACCCAGCACTTCCACGTCGGGTAGCTCGTCCTCGTCGGGGAATTCGCCGGCGATGGCTTCCAGGATGTCGATCGGCGTGAGCACGCCTTGCACCGTGCCGAACTCGTCGACCACCAGCACCAGCTGGCCGCGCGAGCGCTTCAGGGTTTCCATGGCCTTCAGCACGCCGGCCGCTTCCGGCACGACGACGGCTTCGCGCATGCTGGCCGGATCGATCTTGCCATGCGACACGAGATCTTCGATCAGGTCCTTGCTGCGCGCGATGCCGATCACATTGTCCAGGTCATCATTGCAGACAGGAATCATGCTGTGCGGCGTTTCGCGCAGCAGTTGCAGCATCTTTTCGCTGCTGTCGTTCAGGTTGACCCACGAGACGTCGCCGCGCGGCGTCATCACGGAGCGGATCGAGCGTTCGGCCAGGGTCAGCACCCCGCTGACCATGTTGCGCTCTTCCACGCCGAAGGCGGAGACGTCGGGCATTTCCTTGACTTCATGCTCTTCGACCGCTTCGCGGCCCTTGCGTCCGCCCAGCAGGCTCAGGACTGCTTGCGCCGTGCGGTCGCGCAGCGGCGCGTTCGATTGCAGCTTGAGGAAGTTGCGGCGCGCAAGCTGATTGAAGAACTCGATGACGATCGAGAAACCGATAGCGGCGTACAAGTATCCCTTCGGAATGTGGAAGCCCAGGCCCTCTGCCACCAAGGAGAGACCGATCATCAGCAAAAAGCTCAGGCACAGCACCACGACGGTGGGGTGAGCGTTGACGAAGCGCGTCAGCACTTTTGAAGCGAGCATCATGACGACGATGGAAATGACGACGGCCGCCATCATCACGTACAGGTTGTCCACCATGCCGACGGCCGTGATGACGGCGTCGAGCGAAAAGACGGCGTCGAGCACGACAATCTGCGCCACCACCAGGCCGAAGCCGGCGTAGACTTTCGGGCCTGTCTGGGCATGCGTGACCCCTTCGAGGCGCTCATGCAGCTCGGTGGTGGCCTTGAACAGCAGGAACAGGCCGCCGACGAGCAGGATCAGGTCGCGCCCGGAAAATGAGAATGTCCATAGGGAAAACAATGGCGTGGTCAGGGTGACCAGCCAGGAAATCAGGGAAAGCAGGCCCAGGCGCATGACGAGGGCCAGGGTCAGGCCCAGCACGCGCGCCTTGTCGCGCTGGTGCGGCGGCAGTTTCTCGGCCAGGATGGCGATGAAGATCAGGTTGTCGATACCCAGTACGATTTCCAGTACGACCAGCGTCAGCAGGCCGACCCAGATTGTCGGGTCAAATAACCATTCCATGTGTGTAACCTTGTAAAGTCAGTAAGTATCAAACTTGCCTGGCGGCCCAATGCCCCAGGCGTAACGAGTGCTGCGGTATCAGTGGCGGACGCGTGGCGGCCGGGTGGCCTGCCGCGCGTCCGCTTCGGCAAGTGCGCCCGGTCCCGCTTGCCAAATGATGGCGCAAGACGGCGCCCCCTGGCGCGAGGTCGGGTACAGCGTGATGGGGTCGTTGTCGCATTCTTCGGCATCGCAGTTGTCGCCGGGCTGGCCCGCATGGGCGCCGGGGTCCAGGCAATCCGCGACGAAGGCAGGCGTGGCAGTAGTGCCGGCCGCGACTGCATGCTGGAATGGGGAAGGGCTGGCGTAGGCCATGCTGGCGAACGCCTGGGGTAAAGCGATGAAAACAAAAAGGCAGAGCAGGACGAGAGCTCGTCTCATATACAGGCATATAGTTCTGGAATTGCGGAGTATAACACGGGCAGATAACAGCCCGATGACAGGACTTGCGTAACTGATAAGTATGCCGTAAATTGTGAGAGCAATCATTTCCCTGGGCAGCGAAGACGCAGCGCGGGCCTGTGGCAATTCTTGCGTTTGTATCGCATTGTGCTTACGCATCTTTCGTTTGTGCATCTTTCGCACTTTTATATCGTAGTGTTAATAGGACTCTGACTTGAAACCAATTACCGCTCTCCTGCTTGCCGCCGGCATCCTTTCGCCTTCCTTCATCCTGGCCGCCACCCCGGTGGAAACCGCACCGACTCAGAAAACCGGCAAGGCTGCACCCAACCGCGGCGCCGCCGTCAAAGTCACGTCCGTCGAAGGCATCACCGAATACCGACTGGCCAATGGCTTGCGCGTGCTGCTGTTCCCGGACGCCAGCAAGCCGACCCTGACCACCAACATCGTCTACCTGGTCGGCTCGCGCCATGAAAACTATGGCGAAACGGGCATGGCCCACTTGCTCGAACACTTGCTGTTCAAGCCCAGCGCCAACTTCGGCGTCAAGAAGGGCACGAAAACCCCCGTCGAGATTTTGAACTCGACGGGCGCGCAATTCAACGGCACCACCTGGTACGACCGCACCAATTACTACGCCACCTTCCCCGCCAACGACGACAATCTGCGCCAGATGCTGGCGATGGAAGCTGACCGTATGGTGAACGCCGCCATCGATCAGAACGATCTGTGGAATCCGAAGACGCAGAAGGGTGAAATGACGGTCGTGCGCAACGAATTCGAGATGGGCGAGAGCGATCCGATCGGCGTGACCAGCGAACGCATCCAGGCCATCGCCTACGACTGGCACAACTATGGCAAGTCGACCATCGGTGCCCGTTCCGACATCGAGCAGGTGAACATTCCCCGCTTGCGCGCGTTTTATCATAAATATTATCAGCCCGATAACGCCGTGCTGATGGTGGCGGGCCGCTTCGATGAAGCCAAGGTCTTGAAGCAGATCAATGAGCTGTTCGGCAAGATCCCGAAACCCACGCGCGTGATCGAGCCGACCTACACGGCCGAACCGGTGCAGGATGGCGAGCGCGCCGTGACGGTGCGCCGCAGTGGCGGCACGCAATTCGTCGGCGCCGGCTACCACGTGGCGCCGTCCGGCAACCCGGACGCCGTCGCCATCGAGGTGCTGGGCCATGTGCTGACGGATGCTCCTGCCGGCCGATTGCACAAGGCGCTGGTGGAAACCAAGCTGGCCAGCAAGATCGAATACAACTCGGTGAGCAACCTGGAACCGGGTTACAACCTGTTCGGCGCGCTGGTGCCCGTCGATGGCAACCTCGACGCGGCGCAAGCGGCCATGTTGAAGGTGCTGGAAGAGCTGAAATCGCAACCGGTCACGGATGCGGAAGTGGCGCGCGTCAAGCAGCAATTGAACAAACAGATCGAACTGGCCACCTCGAACACGGCGCGCCTGACGATCGCCCTGACGGAGTCCCTGGCGGCCGGCGACTGGCGTTTGTTCTTCCTGCAGCGCGACCAGCTCGACAAGCTGACGACGGCGCAGGTGCAGGCAGCAGCCGAGAAATACCTGAAGAGCTCGAACCGCACCCTGGGCCGCTTCATCCCTACCGATGCGCCGGACCGCACGGTGGTGCCGGCTTACGCCGACGTGGCGCCGCAACTGGCCGGCTACACGGGCCGCGCCGTGGTGGCGCAGGGCGAAGCGTTCGATCCGAGCCCCGACAATATCGAAGCGCGCACCCAGCGCTTCACCTTGCCGAACGGTTTGAAAGGCGCTTTGCTGCCGAAGAAAACCAAGGGCAGCACCGTCAGCGTGGTGCTGAAATTGCAGATCGGCAGCGAAGAAGGCTTGCGCGGCAAGGCGCAAGTGGGCAGCTATACGGCCAATCTGCTGTCGCGCGGCACGGATAAACTGTCGCGCCAGGAAGTGAAGGACAAGTTCGACCAGCTGGGCACGCAAGTGGCCATCTCCGGCGGCGCCGAAGGCGTCACCGCCATGCTGACGGGCAAGCGCGAGAACTTGCCTGCCGCCATGGACCTGCTGGCGCAAGTGCTGCAAAAGCCGGCCCTGAGCGAGACGGAATTCCTGGAATTGCAGCGCGAGCGCGTCGGCCGCGCGGAGCAGGAACTGCCTGAGCCGCAACCGCAGGCCGTGAATGCTTTCCGCCGCCTGCTCGATGCCACGCCGCCAGGTCATGTGCGCCATGTCGGTACCTTGCCTGAAGAACTGGCGCAATGGAAAACCATCAAGGTGGCCGATGTGCAAGCCTTCCATGGCGCCTACTATGGCGCGTCGAACGCCACCTTTACCGCCGTGGGAGACTTCGACCCGGCCGCGCTGAAGGCGCAAGTGGCCAGCCTGTACGGCAGCTGGAAGGCGCAGCAGCCGTATGTGCGCATACCTGATGCCGTCAAGCCCGTGAGTGGCGAGAAAGTCGCGCTGGAAACGCCGGACAAGGCCAACAGCGTGCTGTTCGCCATCCAGCCGATTCCCCTCAAGGATGATGCCGCCAGCTATCCTGCTTTGCTGATTGCCAATCACATGCTCGGTGGCGGCGCCTTGCGCAGCCGCCTGGCGGACCGCATCCGCCAGAAGGAGGGCCTGTCGTACGGCGTCGGCTCGCAAGTGACCGTGCCATCGCGCGAGCCGGCCGGCTTCTGGATGGCGTATGCCATCAGCGCGCCGCAAAACACGGCCAAGGTGGAAGCGGCCCTGCGCGAGGAAATCGCCAAGGTGCTGGCCGACGGCTTTACGCAAGAGGAATTGGTCGAGGCGAAGAAAGGCTGGCTGCAATCGGAAGAAGTGGGCCGCACGCAGGACAGCGGCCTGGCGCGCGGTCTGGCCGATTACCTGGCGCAAGACCGTACCATGGCTTACGACAAGGACCTGGAAGCGAAAGTGGCCGCCTTGACCCTGGCGCAAGTGAACCAGGGCTTGCGCGAGCACCTGAAGCCATCGGCCATCTCGATCGTCACGGCCGGCGATTTTGCCAAGGTGGCGAAAGAGGGTGAGAGCGGCGCCAAGGCAACGACGTCAAAATAAGCTGTTGTAGATGGAAAAAACCCGCTGGCAATGTCATTGCCAGCGGGTTTTTCTATTGATGCGCGTCAACTTAGCGCGGTGCCATTTCGGCTACGTAGATTTCCACGCGGCGATTGCGTGCGCGTCCTGATGCATCCGCGTTCGAGGCGATCGGCTCGCGGGCGCCGCGGCCTTCCGTGACGACGCGGGTCGGCGAGACGCCGCGCATGGACAGGTAGTCGCGCGTGTGAGCCGCGCGTTCCACCGACAGCGGTTCGTTGATGGAAGCGCTGCCCGTGCTGTCCGTATGGCCGATGATGCTGACCGTGGTGTTCTGGTTTTCGTTCAGGGTGGCGGCAAAACGGTCGAGAATGGGGCGGAAGTTGCCCTTGATGTCGGCGCGGTTGGTGTCGAAGGAAATGTCGCTTGGAATTTCCATCTTCAAGCGGTTATCTGCCGTCTGAGACACTTGCACACCAGTACCCTGTGTCGCTTGTTCCATCGCGCGCTTCTGGTTTTCCATGCGGTTCGACCAGATATTGCCGATGACGGCGCCCGCTGCCGCGCCGATCAGGGCGCCGCCGGCCGTGCGGCCGCCGCTGCCGCCACCGGTGGTGCCGCCGATCAAGGCGCCCAGACCTGCGCCGACGCCAGCGCCCGTGGCTGTGCCACGTTGTGTGGCGGACATATCCGCGCAGCCGCTCGCGGCCAATGCGATCACCAGCATGCCGATCAGGGATTTGGCGCCAGGGCCTTTTTTGAAGGTTTCTTTCATGGATTTTCTCCTTGTTTTGTTATTGGGACATACCCAGACTTACCTGCACACGTTACTGCAAAATGAAGCTGTTTGCCAGTGCGTGCACACTGTACGCAAAAGGCAACAAAAAGGCGGCGCCCGTTTGCACGCGCGCCGCCCTGTCTGGCCTGCGAATTGGCTCTATAAGCCGCGCCCGCTGATCAGGCGCAGCAGGATCATGATGACGGCGACTACCAGCAGAATGTGGATGAAGCCGCCAATGGTATAAGAAGTTACCAGGCCCAGCAGCCAAAGAATAATGAGTACGACGGCGATTGTATACAGCATGATATGTCCTCCGAGAGTAATGTGTGGATGACGGCGACGGCCTTGGCCTTGCGAGGCAATGGCGTCTGGCGCCGTCATCGGTTTTTGTCATTGCGCGGCGACTCGGTCGCTGAGCGCTGATGCCATGACTTAGTGTCTACTTTCTTTCCCTTGCGTTCTGTACGCTGTCGTACACAAGGCTCAACTATCGGGGCCGCTCAGCGTGTTCATCTGCCATGCCCGGTATCCAGGCCAGCATGCCTGCCATGCCGACGGCGCCCGCCAGGCAACTGACCATACCGCCCGTCAGCAGCAGCATGACGCCGAAAACGGGCGCGCTCGCTTGCAATGGCGCCAGGTCCAGCGCGCAGAAGCCCAGCACGGTGGCCAGGATGCCGCCGCCGATAAAGCCGAGCCAGATCCTGTTGCCGCTTGTCTTGTCGTGTTTCATCGCATTTCCTTGAAGATATCCGTCGAGCTTTCCTGAGTGCATCATCTCGCAGGACGGCAAACTCATCTGTTCGCCAACGAACAATGCTAAAAAGAAAGGCTATGTCACCGTAAGGTGTGGGAACTCTCCCATAGTTGCCTTCAACAATGTTTCTGGGGAGCGGATGCGTCCGGCGTCGAGTATCCAGCGCCACCCCAGATAATTCGGCAGGT